>DATBQN010000468.1:0-4285 GCA_036560825.1 Thermoanaerobaculia bacterium | reverse complement strand
CTGCCGGCGCTCGACTCGCGGGTCGTCGGGGAGGGCGCGGGCGAAAGCCTCGGCGAGGGCGGGCGGCGATTTCGTGAAGGCCGGCATCGCACGCTTGCCGGCCGTGGCGTTCTTCTCTGGTGTCTTCTTCGCCATCGTGGCCTCCGAGAGTCCTTAGGCGCCGGGCGAAGAGCTCGGCAGGACGCACTTGGACGCCGCGCAATCGTGGGCGATCGCGTCCCGGTAGCCGTCCTCGATCAGCCGCTTCAGCGTGTCGCGCCGGAAGTCGAGGAAGCCGAGCGGCCCTCCGAGGAGGACGTGCGGGTGGTAGCGATGGATGGTGAGCTGGCGGTACGGCTCCGCGCGGTCCTTCTGGCGCACCGTCTGGCTCGCGGCCTCAATGAGGGGCCGCAGGCCGGGCGCCGCCTGCTCCAACGCCTCCAGCCCCTGGTTGACCCGCCGGGCCTGCTCGGTGTCGTGGTTGAAGTTCTCCGCCGTGGCGATCGCCATGACGCGCTGCAGCGTCCCCATCGTCGTGCGCAGATCGCTGAGCGGGATGTGGAGGATGTCGGGATCGAGATACACGACGTGGAGGAGGTCCGCTCCGGCGCGGATCGCCGGCTGCAAGGGCGTGTTCATCAGCACGCCGCCGTCGACGTAGGTGGACGGCGGGATGACCACCGGCGGGAAGATCCCGGGGGTGGCGCTCGACGCCATGACGACGAGGTCGCCGATCTCGTCCGTCATGTCCTGATTGGCGAAGATCTCCAGGGCGCCGGTGTCGAAGTTGGTGGCGGTGATCAGCAGCCGCCGGCGCGAGCGGCGGATGCTCTCCAGCCGCAGCACGCGGCGGAGCGTGCGCGGGAACGGCGAGGTCGAGAGCAGCGAGCTGAAGTCGATGAGCTCCAGCAGGCGGGTGTCGAGGGGCCCCTCGGAGCGGGCGAACATACCCGCGCGCTGAAGGAAATCCTGGGCGAAGAACGCCGCGTCGTGCAGGCGATCGGTGGCGAACTGCACCGGGTTCGACGCCAGGCACTCGACGTCGAAGAGGTTGAAGGGCGTGCCGCGCCAGCGGAAGACGCCGCCGTCGTCGCAGCTGTCCGGGCGGTCGGCGATCGCCTCGAGCCAGGCGCGCTCGAGCTCGGCGGCGGCCGCCTCCGGTGCGATCTCCGAGCACCCGGCGAGAAGCGCCGCGTTGAAGGAGCCCGCCGAGGTGCCCGAGAGCACGGCGGGGTCGAGGGGACGGAAGCCGGTGGCCGGGGACTCCCCGCGCAGGAGCGCCTTCGCGATGCCCACCTCGTAGGCGGCGAAGGCGCCGCCCCCGGAGAGCACCAGCGCCTGCACCTCGGCCCCTCTGTGTGTCATCGGCAGGCCTCGCCCCGCTCCAGCCTCTCGGGCAGAGCCGCGCGATCCCGCCAGTCGGGCACCCGGCGCCAGGTGGCCAGCGAGCCCGAGATCAGCGTGTAATGCTCGGTGAAGTGCTGGATCAGCATGTCCTTCTCCAGCCTCTCGCGCGAGATGCAGAGATCGCTCGCGGCGCGGCCGCCGGTGAGCAGATTGACCATGGCGATCCAGGCGAAGATGGGGTCGGGCCCCTCGGCGCCGGCTGCCGATCCGCCGGCCCAGGCGCGCTGCACCGGCGCCAGGAAGCGGGAGGCCATGCCGAGCGACATGAGGTCGGCGAGCCCCATCCCCCAGCCGATGGGGTCGAGGCCGAGATTGAGGAGGCGCTCCGGGCGGTTGACGACGAAGGTGAGGCAGACCCTGATCTCACCGTCGTCCCGGATCTTGAAGTCGACGAGTTGGAAGCCGGCGTCGAAGCGCCCCGGGCCATAGGCCAGCAGGCCGCGGTCGGCCGGGTTGCGCAGCAGCGCGTAGCCGAACCCGTACTTGCCGAGGAGCCCCGGCTCGGGGTCGTCGAGGCTGCGGATGAAAGCGCGATGGAGGACGACGAGCGTCTCCTCCTGTAACGGCAGCGCGACGTATGGACCGTCCGCTCCCAGCGGGTGGAAGTCGAGGTCGAAGTTGAAGATCCGGACCTTGAGGACGACCCATTCGTAGACCGGGCCGATCTCGCGCAGGTCGGTCACGGCGGAGCGCTCGGCGAGCGGGAACTTGCCGATGCGGCCCGAGCCCGCCAGCTTGTAGTAGAGCTGGCTGTAGCCGAATCCGCCGCGCTCCTCGCGGCCCGAGGGGCACCAGCTGAAGGCCGGCAGCGGGCTCGCCTCGGCGGTCCGGTCGGCCGGCGCCCAGGCGACCGGCAGGCGGAAATCGCTCACCCGCAGGAAGTAGCGCAACACGAACTCGCGGAGCTGGTCGCGAAAGAAGCGGGCCTCGGCCCCCTTCGGCCGGTCGTAGAACATCTCCTGGAAGACCCCCATGACGGGCAGGTCGCGGCCGGGCAGGGGCGCGCTCCCGAAGAAGCCATAGGCCGAGTCCGCCGGATTGAAGGTGCGGACGAGCTCGAAGCGCTCTGCATAGCTCCCGGCGGCGTCCGTGCGCTCCCACCAGCGCTGCAGCGCGATGCCGTCGGCGATCGCCGACTCCACGCCGCGGACGATCTCGAGATCGATCGCGTCGAGAGACGGCGGCTCGAGGGGCGCCGCACGAGCCCGCTCCGTGGCGAGCTCGACCCGCTCAGGCATCGGCGTTCCCCACTGCCGCACGATAGCGGCCGACCGGATCGACGAAGCGCAGGACGTAGAGGTTGGAGAGCGTGCGCGGGAAGACGCTGACCGCGGAGTTCATCGTCATCATGCCGCCGGCGCCGGCGAACCGCCCGCTGCCGCCGAGGAGCGGGCCGAAGCCGCCAAAGCGGAAGACCGGCATCGGCGCTCCGGCGAGGGGTGTCCTGAAGGCCCGCCCCTCGACCATGTTGGCGCGCACCGTCCCCGCCACCCGCCCCTCGCGGTCGAAGAAGGTGAAGACGCCGTCGCGGGTCTGGATGGGGCTGACCGGCTGGGGAGCGAGGGGGTCGAAGTAGAGCGTCGCGTCGACCCGCCCGACGATCGGCCCTTCGACCGCGCGGCTGCGCACCGCCCCCGAGGCATCGTCGAAGTCGAGGCGCACGGGGCGGAGGAGCTCGTGGACGTTCGAGCCCAGGATCTTCCCCCCCGGACCGAGGTTCAGCGTCACCGGGCGGTCCGGGTCGGGCTCGCCGAGGAAGGTCATGAAGGTCGAGCCGGGATCCGGGTCGGGCACCGGGCGCAGCGGCGAGAGCGGCTCGCGGGTGAGCATGCCGCCGCCGGGATCCATGAGCCGCACCATGACGTTGATCGCCAGCTCGTCGGGGGGCCGGATGACGCCGTTGACGACGACGGTCCCCGCCATGCCGCGGAACTGGCCGAACCCTTCGAGGACGTCGATCACGGCGCCGATGGCGAGATAGGAGCTGCCCGGCTGCGGAAAGGTGCGGCCGGTGCCGAAGCCGTGGAAGCCGCTGCCGGCGCGGTCCTGGAAGCGGAACTGCCCGTCGAGCATCTCGAAGCGCTGCGAGCGGAACGGGTTGAGGATCGTCGGCGGCGGCAGCCGGCCGGGCCCCGCCTGGAAATCGTCGGGGATCACCGTCCAGCGGATGCCGACGGTGGCGGCCGGCTGCCCGACGCGGTCGATCCCCGAGAGCTCGCCGTCGGCCTCGCGGGCGCCGACGTCGAAGCGATGGGTCTGCTCGTTGACCTCGACCGCGGTGATCAGAAAGGGCAGGCTGGGAAGGAAGGGCAACGAGAGCGGGATCGGCCGGTTCGGAAGAGCCGGGTTGGGGACCGAGAAGAGCGGCAGGTACGCGGCCTGCTTGAGCAGGCGCTCGACCTCCCGCAGGCGATAGGTCGCCGGGTCGACCCCCGGCGGGAAGGAGGGCGGCAGAGGGATCTGCGGCGGCGGCTGGGCAGCCGGCGGAGCCGTCCGCGCCGCGGCCGGGCTCAGAGTCTCCATGGATACTCCTCCTGGCTGGTGAAAGCGCCTCCTCAGGTCTTGATGAACTTGGCGCGGATGACCCGGAAGGTCTCGATGGTGACGGCGCCGAAGGGCGCGCCCGAGAACATGTCGGCGCCCTTGGGCACGAACGTCGAGCCGGAGGCGACCTTGGTCCCCTGCGCGCCTTCGTAGCGCTTCGTACCGCCGGTGATGATCGAGGCGGCGGCGACGAGGAAGATCTGCGACCCTTCCGGTTTCTCGTAAGGGACCAGCAGCAGCTCGGCCGGCCCCACGGCGACGATCGAGCTGCCGTCCCCGAACGTCCAGACCGCCTTGGTGAAGGCCCGCGGCGCGGTCTGCGGCACCGGTCCCTTGGGCTTGTCGAGCGGCGGCG
>DATBQN010000467.1:0-2766 GCA_036560825.1 Thermoanaerobaculia bacterium | reverse complement strand
CGTCGAGCTCGCCGGTAACGTGCTGCGCCTGATCCTCGATCGCCCCGAGGGCGATCAGGGTGTCTCGCTGGGCGACTGCGAGCTCGTCGCGAAGCAGGCCTCGGCCCTCCTCGACGTCGTCGACTTCGGCAAGAGCCGTTACGTCCTCGAGGTGAGCTCGCCCGGACTCGACCGCGAGCTCTACGGACCGCGCGACTACGCGCGCTTCGTCGGCCGGCTGGCGCGGGTGACCTTCGACGACGAGGGCGGCCGCAAGCGGACGGTGGTGGGCCGGCTGCAGGGTTTCGCCGCGGAGCCGGCGGTGGTGATGGTGGGTATCGAGGGCCGGCAGGCGGGCGGCGGCGAAGAGCTCGCCATCGCCCTCGAGCGTATCCGGAAGGCGCGGCTGGAGATCGAGGTCTAGCGGGCGGCGGGCGGGCAAGAGACGAGCAAAGGAAGGACGGAGATGCCTCAGGCACAGACTGCAGAGCTGAACTTCAACGAGATCCTGCGCCAGGTGGCGCGGGAGAAGGACATCGACCTGGATCGCTGGATCGCGGCGATCGAGGACGCCATGGCCTCGGCGGCCAAGAAACAGCACCGGATCAAAGAGCCGGTCAAGGCGAGCCTCGACCGCGACACCGGGCGCTTCGACGCCTTCATCGTCAAGAAGGTCGTCGAGACGGTCGAGGATCCGCTGGCGGAATGGACCGTCGACGAGGCGCGCGATCACAAGGCCGACGCCGCGGTCGGCGACGAGATCCACCTGCCGATCTCGACCGACGGCCTGGGGCGCATCGCCGCCCAATCGGCCAAGCAGGTGCTCTACCAGCGCGTGCGCGAGGCCGAGCGCGAGAACATCTACAACGAGTACATCGACCGCGTCGGCGAGGTGCTCAACGGCACCGTCAAGCGCTTCGAGCGCGGCGACATCGTCGTCGACCTCGGGCGGACGGAGGCGGTGGTGCCGCGCAGCGAGCAGGCCCGCCACGAGCGCTACAGCCAGGGCGAGCGCATCCGCGCCGTCATCGTCGACGTCCACAAGCAGCCCAAGGGGCCGCAGATCGTGCTCTCGCGCACCGACCCGCGCCTGCTCGTCAAGCTCTTCGAGACCGAGGTGCCGGAGATCTACGACGGCACGGTGATCATCAAGGCGGCGGTGCGCGCCCCCGGCGAGCGCGCCAAGGTCGCGGTCTACAGCCGCGAGCGCGACGTCGACCCGGTGGGCGCCTGCGTCGGCATGAAGGGCTCGCGCGTGCAGTCGATCATCCGCGAGCTGCGCGGCGAGAAGATCGACATCATCGAGCACTCCGACGACTTGGTGACCTTCGCGCAGAGCGCTCTCGCGCCGGCGAAGATCACCCGCGTCTCGGTCACCCACCAGGGCGAGGTGCCGCACTTGGACGTCATCGTCGAGGACGAGCAGCTCTCGCTCGCCATCGGCAAGCGCGGCCAGAACGTGCGCCTGGCCTCCGAGCTGATCGGCGCCCGCATCGACATCAAGAGCGAGAGCGACGTCAAGGACGAGGTCGCCGACGCCCTCGCCCGCATGCTCAACGACGCCCTGGGCGGCGGCGCCGGCGAGGCCGCGGCGCTCGACCTCACCGCGGCGCCGGACATCGACGCCGACGCCGCGGCGCGGCTCGCCGAGGCCGGCTACGGCACGCTCGAGGCGATCCTCGCGGTCGACGTCGACGCCCTCGCCGAGGCCGCCGACCTCGGGCTCGACCGCGCCCAGGGGCTGCAGGACTGGGCCCGCGAGGCGGAGGCCGAGCTGGAGCGGCAGCGCACCGCGGAGCTCTCCGCCGGGATGACGCTGCCCAAGGCGCAGCCCACCTCCTCGATGGCCGACGACGACTTCCTGGCGGCGCTCTCGAAGGCGTTCCAGGAGAGCGAGGCGTCGCGCGCCACGGCGCAGGAGAAAGCGGACGAGGCTGCGGCCGATGAAGCTGCGGCCGGCGAGGCGACCGCCGCCGGCGAAGGCGAGCCGGGCTCCGAGTCGTAGGCTCCGCGAGGGGCGGGCCCGTCGCGCCGTCGCGGCGGGATGCGGGCTCGGCAGGGCACGACGGCGATCAGGGTGCGGGTGGCCGCGTGAGGGTGCAGGGATCGGGCGTTGTTTCAGGGCAGAAGGAGTTCGAGGAGACTTATGGGAAAGATCCGGGTCCAGGACCTCGCGCAGATGATGCAGATCTCGAATCAGGATCTCATCTTCAAGCTGAAGTCCATCGGCGTGAGGGTCGAGGGCGACGACGCCCAGCTCGACACCGACATCATCCAGGCGATCCTGGCGGGCAAGAAGCTCCCCCATCCGCGCGAGGTCATCCTGCGCGACGCGCAGGAGCAGGTGGCGCCGCCGGCGGCCCGCCGCCGCCCCGCCGTGCCGCAGCGCCCGGCGGTCAACCCGCTGCGCCCCGGCCGCCCGCGCACCCTGATCCAGCGCGTCGAGCCGCGCATCCAGAGCATGCCGGTCTCCGAGCGCCCGGCGGCGAGCCCGCTGGCTCAAGGCGCCCAGGGTGTCCAGAACGCGGCTATGCCGGAGGCCACCGGCGAGCCCGCGCACGAGACCGCCCTCCCGGCGCCCGCGGCCCCGGCGGGCGGCGGATCTCCGGCGCCTCACCTACCGACCGCTCCAACGGCTCCGACGACTCCGATCTCATCGGCTCCTTCGGCCCCGGGCGCTGTATACCGCCCGGCCCCCACGAGCGCCCAGCCGGCGCGGCCGGCGGCGCCCATCTCGACCTACACCCGCCCGGCGCAGGGGGCCCCCGCCCCCTCCCGCCCGCAGCC
>DATBQN010000466.1:0-3440 GCA_036560825.1 Thermoanaerobaculia bacterium | reverse complement strand
GGTGGGGGGCGGGTTCGGCGACTCTCTTTGTGGAGGCCGCCCCCATCCTGTCCTTCCCCCTGCCCCAACCCTCCCCCTCCCAGGTGGAAGGAACCCGCAGCAGAAAGGTACGCGAACTACCAGGCAGCATTCGCAAACTCTTCGGTAGGGGCGGAGCTTGCCTCCGCCCGGCGACTTCTGCCGGCAAAGGCGGGCGGAGACGAGCTCCGCCCCTACAGGGAGGGTCTGCCTCATCGCAGAAGCAGTCGATGAGCGTGCGACGATGTCAGTGCCCGTCGAGCTCGAACGGCGACTCGGCCATGATGTCCGACTCGCCGGGCAGCTCGAGGGACTCTTCCATCTGCTCGCGCGCCACGTCGGAGGTGAACTGCACGCCCTGGATCTTGAGCCGGAACTCGTCCGGGTTGGTGGCCCGCTTGAGGGCCTCGTCCAGCGTGATCAGGCCGCTCTTGTAGAGCTGGAAGAGCGACTGGTCGAAGGTCTGCATCCCGTACTGGCTGGTGCCGAGGGCGATCTGCTCGCGGATGTACTTCGTCTTCTCCTTGTTCTCGATGCAGTCGCGAATGTAGGGGGTCGAGATCAGCACCTCGACCGCCGGCACGCGGCCGATGCCGTCGGCGCGCGGCAGCAGGCGCAGCGAGACGACCGCCTTCAGCACCTGGCCGAGCTGGATGCGGATCTGCTTCTGGTGGTGCGGCGGGAAGACCGAGATGATGCGGTTGATGGTCTCCGTGGCGTCGAGGGTGTGGAGGGTGGAGAAGACGAGGTGGCCGGTCTCGGCGGCGAGGAGCGCCGTCTCGATCGTCTCGTAGTCGCGCATCTCGCCGACCAGGACGACGTCGGGGTCCTGGCGCAGCGCCGAGCGCAGGGCGGGCGAGAAGGCGCGCGTGTCGACGTCGATCTCGCGCTGGTTGACGATCGACTTCTTGTCGCGGTGGAGGAACTCGATGGGGTCCTCGATCGTCATCACGTGCTCGGTGCGCGAGCCGTTGATGTAGTCGACCATCGCGGCGAGGGTCGTCGACTTGCCGGAGCCGGTCGTCCCGGTGCAGAGGATGAGGCCGCGCCGCTCCTCGCAGAGCTTCTCGAGCACCGGCGGCAGCATCAGCTCGCGGATGCTCTGGATGCGCGCCGGGATGACGCGCAGCACCAGGCCCACCGCGCCGCGCTGCTGGAAGACGTTGCAGCGGAAGCGCCCGAGGCCGGGGACGGAGTAGGCGATGTCGATCTCGTACTCCTCCTTGAAGCGCTGCTTCTGGCGCGCGTTCATGATGGAGAACGCCATGGCGATGGTGTCCTCCTGCATGAGGCGCTTGAGCTCGGCGAGCGGGATGAGGTCGCCGTCGACGCGGATGACCGGCTGGCCGCCCACCTTGAGGTGGAGGTCCGAGGCCTTGCGCTCGACCGCGATCTTCAGGAGATCGTTGATGTTCATCTCATGAGACCTCGCGCGCGACCGGCACGCCGACGGGGGTGAGCCAGCCGTGGCGGTCGTCGTCCTCGCCGGAGACGGCCTGCTGGAACTCCGCGATCAGCCGGCGGGTGACCTCGCCCGGCCGCCCCTTGCCCACCGGGATGCGGTCGACGGAGCGGATGGGCGTGATCTCGACCGCCGTGCCGGTGAAGAAGAGCTCGTCGCAGGTGTAGAGGAGGCCGCGCGGGACGCGCTCCTCGCGCACCTCGATGCCGATCTCGCGGGCGAGCGTCATCACCGCGTCGCGGGTGATGCCGGAGAGGAGCGACGAGGCGACGTTGGGGGTGATCAGCGCCCCGTTCTGCACCAGGAAGAGGTTCTCGCCCGAGCCCTCGCTGACGTCGCCCTGCATGTCGAGGCCGATGCCCTCGGAGTAGCCGTTGGAGATCGCCTCCATCTTGATGAGCTGGGCGTTCAGGTAGTTGCCCGTCGCCTTGGCGGTGGCCGGGAGGGAGTTGGGGGCGGAGCGCCGCCAGGAGGAGACGCAGGCCTCGACGCCGCGGTCCGCCTCCTCGCCGAGATAGCGGCCCCACGGCCAGGCGGCGATCGAGATCTCGATCGGCGAGAGCAGGGGGTTGACGCCCATCGGCCCGTAGCCGCGATAGACCAGCGGCCGGATGTAACAGGCCTCGAACTCGTTGGCGCGGATGGTGTCGAGCACGGCGCCGGCGAACTCCTCGCGGGAGAGGGGGATCTCCATGCGGTAGATCTTCGCCGAGTCGAAGAGGCGCTCGACGTGCTCGGGGAGGCGGAACACGGCGCCGCCGCGCTTCGTCTGGTAGCAGCGGATGCCCTCGAAGACCCCCGACCCGTAGTGCAGGGCGTGGGTCATCACGTGGATGGTGGCCTTGTCGAACTCGACGAGGCGGCCGTTCATCCAGATCCACTGAACGTCGGGGTAGAAGTCCCTGGCCAAGCGCCCTCCTTACGAGAGGGGGAGTGAGGATAGCGAGCCGACCGTGGCCCCGATGCTAGCCGGTCGGGGGTGCGCTGTCCACTGGCGCAGGATCATGCAGTCCGGGGGTGTAGAGACGCCCCAGTCCGTAACCACCGACCCGTCGGCTCCCACCGTCGTCGGGGCGTCTCTCTCCACGGCGAAGCCATCTGTCACGAATCGCCGTGCCTGCGCGACCACCCGCATTGGCCTATTCGGCGAGTCGACCGCCCATTCCCAGGGCGATCGCCGCTCCCACCACCGCGGCGGTCTCCGTCCTCAGGGTGCGGGACCCGAGGCTCAAGGATATCCATCCCGATTCTGTGAGGCGAATCCGCTCCTCGGCCGTGAATCCCCCCTCCGGGCCGACGAGGAGGGCGGCCCGGTCGCCCCCCCCGGCCGCCGGCGATGCGGGGCTCAGGGCGTCTCCCGCCTCCGTGTCGAGAACGAAGCGACGGGGGACGCCCGCGGTGAGCGCCGCGATCTCCTCCCAACCGTGGACGCCGGTCACCTCGGGGCAGAGCGAGCGGCCGCACTGCTCGACGGCGGCGGCGGCGACGCGGCCCAGGCGCTGGAGCGTCCCGGCGCCGAAGGAGCGGGGGGCGCGCTCGGTGTGGAGGAAATGGATGGCGGCGACCCCCACCTCGGTCGCCTTCTCGACCAGCCAGGCCGCCCGCTCGGGGCGGAGCGTGGGGACGAGGAGGTCCAGCCGCACGGCCGGCTCGTGGGCCGGCGCCGCCTCGCCCAGCCGCACCCTGGCCCGCGCGCGCTCGACCGCCGCGATCTCCCCCCAGCGCGCCCGCCCCCGGCCGTCGACGACGCGGAGGCGGTCGCCGGCCGCCAGGCGCCGCGCCCGGAAGAGGTGCCGGTAGGCGCCGCCCGTCACTTCGACCTCGGCGCCCTCCCAGCGCGCGGGATCGACCAGCATAGTGATGCTCAAGCCCCGCTCCCGCGCTGCAGGTGGAACGCGATCCACTCGCCGTCCGCGCGCCGCGCCCGCTCGGCGAAGCCCAGGCCCGCGGCGGCGGCGAG
>DATBQN010000465.1:0-4847 GCA_036560825.1 Thermoanaerobaculia bacterium | reverse complement strand
GCAGTGCCTGTGCTCGGCGACGCTCCGCATGACCGAGGGCGAGCTCCTCGCCTACGAGCGCCTGGGGGCGCCGGACCTCACCGTCGAGGAGTACTTCGAGATCATCGACCGCAAGACCGCCCACCTCTTCGCCGCGGCCTGCTCCATCCCCAGCCTCATCCCGCCGGCGCGCCCGGAGGCCGGCCAGGTGCTCCACCGCTACGGCCGGGCGCTCGGCACCTGCTTCCAGCTCGTCGACGACCTCCTCGACTTCACCGCCCGCGAGGCGGAGATCGGCAAGCCCGTGCTGTCGGACCTCAAGGAGGGGAAGCTCACCCTGCCCCTCATCCTCCTCCTGCCGCGGGTCGACGCGGCGCGGCGGCGGCTCGTCGAGATCGTGCTCGAGGACCGCGGCTTCGGCCGCGTGACGGCGCCCGAGATCCTCGACCTGGTGCGCGCCGAGGGCACCCTCGAAGAGGTCGCCGCCTTGGCCGAGACCTACGCCGCCAAGGCGAAGCAGGAGCTCGCGGTCTTCCCCCCCAGCGACGCCAGGGAGGCGCTCGAGTTCGCGCCGGACTTCGTGCTCCACCGGCGCGCGTAGGCAGGGGCCGCCCAGCGGCTGAGGATTGGAGCGGTCTACCGAGAAGGTTTGTCGGCGCGAGGCGGAGCGCCGAGGGTCTCCAGCGTGGCCCAGATCTGCAGCGGGTGGCTCGCCTTCCCCTCCGCTTCGTTCTCCGGCTCGACGCTGATCTCCACGCAGAGCGTCGAGCGAGCCGCGGCGGGCAGGTGCCCGCGGAGGTCGATCGCGAAGTGCTGGGCACCCGGCTGGCCGGCAGGGGTCAGCACGTCGGGCTGCATCGCGAGATGGTCGACCGGGATCCGCTGCGACCTCGGGCCGAGCAGCGAAATCCGGAAAGTCCGGCTGTAGACGTGCGAGGGCGCCTGATTCTGGATATGGAGGATGAAGCGGGTGCTGCCGCTCTGCAGCGCCTTCCAGGCCTCCGCCTTCACGGGCACGCAGAGCCGCACCGGCATCTCACGATAGGAGGTCCGCACGGAGGAGGGCGCGACCGCCCGGTCGCCGGGGGCCGGCTGCGCCAGCGCGCAGGCGGCAGCGGTGAACAGGGAGAGGAGGAGGCCGCAGCCGCGGAGGAACAGGTCGGAGGGTGTCGAGAGCATGGAGAAAGCCTTCCACCACCGCGGCGACCTCGAGCCCTCCCGAAAGGAGAGCCCGGGTCGCCCCATCCAGTGGAAACTCTACACCTTCCGGCGCGGATCAGAGCTCAGCGATCTCGACCGAGGCCGGCACCACCGAAGCCGCGGCCGCGGCAGCTCCCGTGCGCTGCACCGGCAACAGGGTGACGGTGACCGTGTCCCCCTTGAGCTGGCCGAGCTTCGCGAGATTGCGGAGCGCCGGGGTCAGCTCGACCAGCGCCGACGGCGGCGCCTTGTGGTGCGCGTCCTTCTCGGAGTGCTGGAGGATGCCGATCTGGTCGACGAAGTGCGGATCGGTGTCCGGCGTCGCCGCGGTGACGTCGGTGGCGTTGACGAACACCCGGACGCTCTCGGTGCCCGGGCTCACCACCATGTCGCGGATGAGAGCGTAGACCTCGGGAACCCGCTGCCCCTGCGGCGCCGGCGCGGTCAGACTGGCCCCCATCTTGGGGAACGTCGCCTCCTTGCGCAGCGGCTTGCCGGGCGTGGCCGCCAATTGGTTGGGCGCGCGGAGGACCTGCAGACCCACCACCTTCTCCCCCGCCTTGGCGAAGAGGGCGTGCAGGCGCTTGGCGCGCTCCGCGTCGAAGACCTTCTTGTCGGGCGCCGCCGGCAGATGGTCGTAGGTGTAGCCGAGCGCCTTGATGCTCTGCAGGTCCTTCACCACCGCGCTGTACGGCGTGCCGTCGGGTCTCAGGTAGTTGTTCTTGAAGTTCATCTCCAGCCAGAGCTTCCTGGTCGCGGCGTCCATGCCGCTGATGTTGCTGCGGCCCAGGGCGTTCCAGTAGGCCCAGATCCGGTCGATGTTGCCATGGTGCATCATGAAGATGGGATCGCGCGGCGAGCCGGCCGACGGCATGTACTTGCCGATGTAGTTGTGGATGTTGTTGTGCGGCGTCTTTTCGAGCGTGCCCTGGACGCCGCCTCCCTCCACCACCCAGCTCATGTCGAGGTTGTTCTGGCTGGGGTTCTTGCTGGTGCCGAACGCCTGGAAGTCGGTCTCGCCGTAGATCGTCTCGATGACCTTCGGCCCGACGATGCTGTCCGGGAGGGGCCAATCTCTCGGGTTGGTCAGCGTGCGGCCCGCCACGTAGAGCGGGTTGGGCTTGCCCTTGTAGGTCGCGTCGCTGAACGGCGCCGGGAAGCTGCGGTCGACCGTCCAGTCCCAATAGGGCATGGCGAACCCGGCATGGCCGGTCAGCGAGCGGACGGCGTGCTCGTACATCACCACGAAGGCCCGGTGCCAGGGGAGGAAGTACCAGTCGCCGTGCGGGCAGTACTTGTAACCGCCCCCGTAGGTCCCGTGCTGCAGCGAGAAGCCCAGCCAGCTCGCCGGCTTGGATTGATCCTTGGCGAGCATCATTCCGACGAACGTGCGGTAGGCGTCGAGGTCCGGGTCGTCGAGCGCCATGCCATGGAGAGTGCGGCGCATCGGGACGCCCGCTTGGGCGAGGGCGCGGAGCCCCCCCAGCTTGCCGATGAAGACCTGGGCCGCTCCGGCCGTCAGGATCGCCTTCAAAACCGTTCTTCGTGTCGTCAAGCTCCACCTCCTTCTCTCCGCGAGAGGTTCGTCCCCAACCGGAGGCGCCGAAGAGAGGGCCCATCCGGGGCGGAACAGGGTTGGTTTGCCGGCAGACTGTCGCTTTGAGGTTTGAGGATACCACGACATCTCAGAGATCGCTGATCCTCTGAGGGCGGGCGAACCGGCCTCACCGCCGCATCCAGAACACCACCCCGTGGTCCTCGTAGGCGGGCGCGAAGCGCGTCCGGAGGTAGCTCCAGAGGAGCGGCGCCCGCGTCGAGTTGGGGATGCCGTCGATGGCGGTGAACCAGTCGGGGAAGCCGACGAGGGCGGCGCGGACGGCGCGGTCGCGCTCGAGCATGGCGACGATCTCGCGCTGCGCCGCCGCGGTCTCGACGAAGCCGATCTCCGCGTGGCGCATCGGGTCGTTGCGGTCGAAGAGGTAGTAGAGCGCCGGGTGGTTGGTGAAATCGAGCCAGGTCTCGCCCGGCCCCAGCCTCCCGGCGAGGAAGCGCGCGACGGAGTCGAGCGCCGGCCGCAGGGCGGGATCGAACGAGACGCCGCGGCCGCGCGGGACGGATGCGATCTCAACGCCGGCCGTCGTCCCGCCGCCGCTGGCGCGGAGCGGCGTCGCCAGGCCGAAGAGGTGGCCGAAGGGATGGGCCAGCCAGGCGATGGCCAGCGCCAGCGCCGCCGCCGCGAGCCGCTCCCGCCGCCGCGCGAGGTGGAAGACCGCGCCGGCCAGGAAGGCGGTGATGGCGTAGCCGGCGTAGCCGTGATGCCGCTCGGCGTAGGCGGCGCCGGCGAGCGCGGCCCAGAGGCCGATCAGCCAGAGGCCGTCCCGCCGCGTCGACCGGAGCGGCGACCCGGCGAGCCCGGCGGCCGTGGCGACGACGATGAGGATCCAGAGAAGCGCCCCGACGCACTCCGGATGGACCCACGAGGCGAGCGAGGTGGAGAGCGTCCGCAGGCAGGCGGGACCGGCGAGCGGCCCGATGACGTAGGCCCGGCCGGCGGGGAGAAGCTCGCCGAAGGTGACGCGGAGGAAGGCGCCGGCGAAGCCCATCGCGGCGAACGCGGCGAGGGTCGCGGCCGCCGCCACGGCGGCGCCGGCGGCGAGCGCCGCGAGCGCGCGCCAGCGCCGCGCCGAGCGCAGGGCGGCGATGGCGGCGACGATCGCGGAATAGGCCGCGAAGTCCGGCGAGACGAGGAAGGCGAGGACAGCGCCGGCGCCGGCCGCGGCGAGCCAGCGAAGCGAGCGGAGGCGCGCCGCGGCGGCCGCGGCGGCGAGAGCGCAGAGCGCCATCGCCGGCCGGATGCCGCCCATGCCGGGGAAGAGGGCGAGCGAGAGGAGCGCCGCGAGGAGCCCCGCCTCTCCGCAGCCGGTCGCTGCCAGGGCGACGGCGTAGATGGCCGCGAAGTTGGCGCAGCGGACCACCCGGCGCACCCGCAGGACGTCGGCGGTCGATCCGCGGCTCTCGAGGACCAGGAGGTCGAGGGCGCCGTCGCTCACCAGGCCGTGCACCGGCACGACGTCGACGTAGGGCAGCTCGCCGCGCAGCATCTCGCCCGCCGGCAGGAGCTCGTGGCCGTCTTCGAAGAGGTCGAGCTGCACGGGCGAGCCGACGCCGAGGAGCGCCAGCGGATAGGCGAAGACGAAGAGCGGGTAGATCGCGAGCGCGACGAGAGCGCGGAGCCGCCGCTCGCTCTCGATCGAGCGTGCGAGAAGGGCGACGACGACGCTCGACGCTACGATCCAGAAAAGCGCGGCGATCGCGGCGCCCTTGGCCGGCAGCCATTGCAGCTGCAGCAGGATGCCGAGAGGTGCGAGGGCCAGCGCCAGCCCCGGCGGCCGGAGCGGCGAGATGCGTCCGGCCGCGAGGCGGAGGCCGAGCGCGAGGAGGACGGCGGCGAGGAAGCAGAGCGCCGGCCGCCTCCCGGACGGCGCCAGATCGAGCACCGCGAAGTAGGCGACGATCGCCGTCGGCAGGAGCAGCAGATCGAAGCGGGAGATGGGCGGGGGAACGGTCCGCCGGGCCGGGGTGTCGCCCCGCGGAGCGACTGGCCGAGCTCCCGGCGAAGCCGGGAGCGCAGGGGACCCGCGGCTGGATGGCGAGGCGGGGCCGGGGTG
>DATBQN010000464.1:0-4474 GCA_036560825.1 Thermoanaerobaculia bacterium | reverse complement strand
ACAAGCTAGGCGAGGGGCGTGATTCGTCCCAGCGCCCAGGCGGCGGCCTCGGCGACCTCGGGCTCTTCCTCTTGGATGGCCCGGGCGAGCGCCGGCGCGTAGCGGGCGTCTCCGCGGTTGCCCATGGCGACGGCGGCGTTGCGCTTGAGACCCTGGAGCTTCGGGCGCTTCATGGGGCTGCCGCGGAAGCGCTCGACGTACTCGGCTCGTGAGAGACCCAGGAGCCCGGCGAGGTCGAGCTCCGCCCGCTCCGGCGGCAGGGCCAGCTCCGCGTGATCGCCGGCGGCCGGCTCGGCGTTCCATGGGCAGACCTCCTGGCAGATGTCACAGCCGAAGACCCACTCCCCCATCTCCGCTCGCCGCTCTTCCGGGATCGCTCCGCGGTGCTCGATCGTCCAGTACGAGATGCAGCGATTGGCGTCCAGCCGGTAGGGCTCGGGGAGCGCCCCGGTCGGGCAGGCGTCGAGGCAGCGGGTGCAGCTCCCGCAGAGGTCGGCGAGCGGGAGGTCGGGGTCGAGATCGAGGGTGGTGAAGAGCTCGCCCAGGAGGAACCACGAGCCGGCCTCGGGGTGCAGCAGGTTGGTG
Source organism: Thermoanaerobaculia bacterium (assembly GCA_036560825.1). Classification (GTDB taxonomy): domain Bacteria; phylum Acidobacteriota; class Thermoanaerobaculia; order Multivoradales; family UBA5704; genus DATBQN01. The sequence goes on along the minus strand of DATBQN010000464.1, from coordinate 3,889 downwards.
TTCTTCCCCACCGCCCCCAGCCCGGCCCGCGCCGCGAGCTCCCGCTCGAGCACCGGCCCGGTGTCGACGTAGGGCCGCGTGGCGGCGCCCGGAAACTTCTCCTCGACGCGGCGGGCGACGCTCGCCAGGCGCTCCCCCATCACCTCGTGGTAGTCGCGCCCCCGAGCGTACCGGGCGACCCGCGGCCAGAGGTCGCCCGCGGGCTCGCCTTCCTTAGATAGAGGCCAGTACTGGAGGGCGACGCAGAGGGCGCTCCGCGCGCCGGGGAGGACGGCCGCCGGCTCGAGCCGGGCGTCGACCCGGCGCTCGAGATACTTCATTCCTGCCTGGTCGCCCCGCGCGAGCCAGCGGAGGAAGGCCCCGCCGCTCTCCGCGGGAGCGAGCGATGCCACGCCGGCGCGGTCGAAGCCGGCGGCGAGCGCCCAGGACTTCAGGAGCGCGGCGGTCGAGCAGGCGTCGGGCGGAGACACGACGAGCGAATTCTACGGCCCGGGGATGAGGGGATGCCGGCTCCCGCTGCGTTCTCTTCTGCAAAGACCTCTCGACGGGGCCGCCGGTAACGAAACGCCGGCGTCGCGCGCCTGCGGGTCTCGGGAGGAGAGGCCTTTCACGAGAGGAGGGACCGAATGACGCGAAGACGGCTCTGGAGCCTGCTCCTGCCGGTCGTCGCCCTGGTGCTGGGAGCTTGCTGCGGCAGGACCACGTTCACCCCCGGCTTCTGGAACGACGGCGGGCAGGTGCAGTTCCACAACAACTGCTACAACTACAGCAACGATCACCGCACCGACACCTTCGCCCAGCCCGGGCGCCGCGCCGGCGCCATGTACGCCAGCCTGACCTGCACGGCCGTCCTCGCCGCCGCCACGGCCGACGGCATCCCGCGGCTGCCGGCGAGCGGCGCCTGCCCGTCGGGCCGCGAGAAGATCGCGCTGGTGGTCGCCCCGGGGTGGGACTATCACTGGTACCGTCAGGACCTCAACGGGATGTGGACGCACAAGCCGGGCGGCACCCCGGCGACCAACCTCGACAACTCGGCCCACCCGATCTCCAACCCCGAGACCGCGAACCGTGGCCCCTACACGGACTTCTGCGGCTATTTCTGCTCGTGCTCGAGCAGCACCGAAGGGAGCGGCCATGAGAACATCAACTGACATGCTCCGGCTCGCCGCCCTTGCCATCGCCCTCCTCGCCGCCAGCGCCTGCGCTGCGAGCGGCTCGGCGAACGATCCGCCCGCTGGCGCGAGCGGCCTCACGATCCAGGTGCTCCTCTACTCCGGCCGGCCCGATCCCCTCTTCACGATCACCGACGCCGCCCGCATGACACAGATCCAGCAGCTCCTCGCCCAGGCGAAGCCGGACCCGGCGGCGGGCGACAAGAAGACCGTCCTCCCTTCGATCCTCGGCTACAAGGGGATGCTGATCCTCAACCCGGGCGCCCTCGGCGGCCTGCCGCGCACGATCGCGGTCTACCGCGGCGCCGTCGAGGTGCGCGACGGCGGCGCCCCGCGCTTCCTGACCGGCGGCGGCGAGCTCGAGAGCTTCCTCGTCGGCGAGGCCATCCGGAGCAAGGCCTTGGACGAACGGGCGATCGAGATGCTGCGCTCGGCGACCGGCGGACAGGAGCCCAAGCTGCCGCAGTAGGGCGCGAGGCCGGAGGGACCGCGCGGCGGTAGCGCTCAGCAGAGAGCGCTACCGTCGCGGTCTCCGCCCGGCCGCCTCAGCCGCCCGTCTGCTGGATCGTCAGCTCCCCGACGCTCACGCCGGCGTTGACCCCGAGGCTCGCGCCGGCGAAGCCCAGGGTGACCTTCCCGGCGGAAGGACCCGAAGCCACGGTAGGCGCAAGCCGTGCCGCCGCCGGTCGCCTTGACTTCTTGGCAAGATTTCATTAAACACAGTATTCAAGCGAAGCAAGGCTGATCTTGCTCACTCGCCCCGGTTCTCGGGTTCGGCGGCGTACGGGATAGGTGTGCCCGCCGGACGACGGGAAAGGAGACCGACATGTCCCTCCGCGCTCCCTCCACTCGTCGCACCACGATCCTCGCGGGTTGCCGCCCGCGGCCCGCGATTCGCGCCGCGCTTCCGCTGCTCGCGATCCTCGCCACCCTCGCCGCTCCGGTCGCGGCGCAGACGAACCCCGCGGGCTCCGCCTTCGGGGAGTCGATCGACCTCCATCTCCTGCCGCTCCTCGGCGGCGGCATCCCCATCCTGAGCCCGCCCCAGGCGTTCGTGGCCGGCTCCGCCCCGCCCGCCTACGACCTTTCCGCCAGCCGCCTCTCGCTGAGCGTCGCCACGCCGCTGACCGGCACCCTCCTCACCACCAGCCTGCTCAACGCCCACGCGGCCTCCACGGGCGCCGCGCTCGACGGCGCCACGGCGAACGCCAGCGTCGACCGGGCGAGCGTCAGGCTCCTCGGCGCTCTTCCCCTCCTCACCCTGTCGGCCGAGACGATCCGCTCCTCCGCGACCCTCGGCGGCCCCTGCGCCGGCGGCCCGGCCTCCACCGGCACGGCGGACCTCGTCAACCTCCGGCTCGGCGGACCGCTGGGCGCCGGCATCACCTTCAACGGCGCGGCGGCGCCGAACACCGTGCTCCTCGACGTCGCCGGCATCCGGGTCGTCCTCAACGAGCAGCTCGTCTCGACCTCCGGCACCACCACCAGCCTGACCGTCAACAGCGTCCACGTCAGCGCCCACGGGGCGGTCACCGCTCTCGGCGTCCTCTCCGGCGACATCATCCTCGCCCAGTCGCAGGCTCAGCTCGGCTGCGGGGAGGTCGCCGACCTGGCCCTCGTCAAGGAAGCCTCCGTCTCCTCGATCAACCAGGGGAACAGCTTCGACTACCTGCTCACCATCACCAACAACGGCCCCGGCACCGCGCACGGGGTCACGGTGTCCGACGCCCTCCCCGCCCAGGTCACCCTCCTCGCCGCGGCGCCGAGCCAGGGATCCTGCTCCGGCGGCCCCGCCGTCAGCTGCGACCTCGGCGACCTCGCTCCCGGCGACACGGTCACCGTCGATCTGACGGTCCGCGGAGACACCGTCGGCACCTTCACCAACAGCGCGACGGTGACCAGCGCCACGCCGGACCCCGACGCGAGCAACAACCAGTCCTCGGTCGACGTCACCGTCGATTCGCCGCCGATGAGCTGAGAGCGGACGCCAAATACAAGGCGCGCCGGCTCATCGCCGGCGCGCCGAGACTTCCGAAAGAGGTCTCGAGGCGGCTTAGAAGCGGATACCCACCGAGAAGCGGTACTCGCGCGGGATTGGGTAATCCGAGTTGGACCGGGCCGTGCCGAAGCTCGAGGCCTTGATGAACCCGGTCGGCAGGCCGAGCGTGTCCTTCGGGCTGTTGGGGTCCGGGGTCACCGTCGAGTCCCAGCCGATCAGCGTGCGGTTGTTGAGGACGTTGCGCACGTCCACCTTGAGGTAGGGCGACAGCGAGCGGAAGATCGGCACGCTGTAGAGCGCCGCCACGTCGACCGTCGTCCACGCCTTGAACTCCTGGCTGCCGCGACTGCCGAAGTACACGGTCTGGTTCCGCGGCGGCGCGGCGTAGCCGGGGTCGAGCGCCATCTGCTCCGGCGTCAGCGGCACCGCCGTCGCCACCAGCGAGTAGGTGAGCGGCGAGTGGTACTGGCCGAGGAGCGAGAGCGAGAGCGCGCCGCCCTGGTGAAAGTCGAGGTTGTAGATCGTCCACAGGCGCACCAGGTCCCGCTCGTAGTCCTGCAGCCGGCCCTCGGGGAAGTTGCGCGCCTTGTCGAAGAGCTCGGGGAACTGCTCGACGCCGGCGGAGGGGACGAAGTTGCTCACCTGGCCCTCGTAGTTGCCGTTCTCCTTGAGCTCGTGCGCCCAGTTGCCCTCGATCGTCCAGGCGGGGGTGATCGTC
>DATBQN010000463.1:0-3228 GCA_036560825.1 Thermoanaerobaculia bacterium | reverse complement strand
TCCTGAGCGCCAGCGAAGGATCTGGCGGAGGGAGCGGTCCCCCACCCAGATCCTTCACTTCGTTCAGGATGACATAGGAGAAGGGATGCCTAGATCGATCTGATCGTTATTCCTTTCATCTGTCATCCGACGGCCCCTGATCCCGCGGCGCTGCGCCCTGCTCTCCTATCACCTCCAGGTCGCCGTCCGCGCCGTCGATGCGGAAGGCGGTCCCTTCGATCTCCATCGTCCCTTCCGGCCCCAGCAGCACGGCGGCGCCGGCCGGGATGCCGAGCCCCCAGGTGACGCCGGGGGCCGCCAGCAGCCGCCGCAGCCGGCGGTCGTGGGCGGGGTCGAAGTTCGGCTCGACCGCGCCCTCCGGCAGCCAGCCGAGGCCCGGCAGGCGCTCCTTCGGCGCGATGCTCTTCGCCACCGCTCCGGCGCACTGCGCGGCGGCGGCGATCGCCACGACGACGCCGCCCGTGGCGAGCTTGGCGGCGAGCGCCGCGGCCGCGGGGGAGCCGGCGAGCGCCTCCATCAGGTGGTCGGTGACGCCGCCCCCCAGGTAGACGGCCGGCACGGCGGCGATCCGCTCGGCGTTCCTGCCGCGCCGCCCGTCGCGCCCGCGGTAGATCGGGATCACCTCGACCTCGCGCCCGAACGTCTCGCCGAAGTAGGTCGCGAGATGGCGGCCGTAGTCGGATGAGCCGGAGGCCGCGGGGATGAAGCCGATCGGCCCCGGCGCCGCCTTGGCGAGCCAGGCGCGGTCGGCCGCGAGCGTCTGGCCGAAGCTGAACTCGCCGCCCCCGAGGAGCGCCAGCCACCCGGCGCCCGGCAGGCGCAACGATCCGGTCACCAGCGCAAGCCCTCGGCCAAGTCGCGACTCGACTCGAAACCCGTCCCTGTAGGGGCGGAGCTTGTCTTCGCCCGCAGCCGTGGCAGGCCACAAATCCTGGCTACGTTGTCCGGACCAGGGCGGAGGCAAGCTCCGCCCCTACATGAAGCGAAAGCTGCCCGATCACTGCGGCTGGCGATCACCCGGGATCTCAGCGCCCGAGCGCCTTCGCCGCCGTCTCGCCGAGCTGGGCCGGCGATTCGACGACGTGGAGCCCGGCGGCGCGCATCGCCTCCATCTTGTCGGCGGCGGTGCCCTGGCCGCCGGAGACGATCGCCCCGGCGTGGCCCATGCGGCGGCCGGGAGGCGCCGTGCGGCCGGCGATGAAGCCGACCACCGGGCGGTCGAAGTTCTCTTGGATCCACGCCGCCGCCAGCTCCTCGGCGTTGCCGCCGATCTCGCCGATCATCACCACCGCCTCCGTCGCCGGGTCGTCGGCGAAGGCCGCCAGCACGTCGATGAAGCTGGTGCCGTTCACCGGATCGCCGCCGATGCCGACGCAGGTCGACTGCCCGAGGCCGAGGTTGGTGAGCTGCCAGACCGCCTCGTAGGTGAGCGTGCCGGAGCGGCTGATGACGCCGACGCTCCCCGGCCGGTGGATGTGGCCCGGCATGATGCCGATCTTCGCCATCCCCGGCGAGATGACCCCGGGACAGTTGGGCCCCACGAGGCGCGTCGGATGGTCGCGCAGGAAGGCCTTCACCTTGAGCATGTCGCCCACCGGGATGCCCTCGGTGATGCAGACGGTGAGCTCGATGCCGGCGCCCGCCGCCTCCATGATGGCATCGGCGGCGAAGGGCGGCGGCACGAAGATCATGCTGGCGTTGGCGCCCGTCGCCTCGCGCGCCTCGGCGACCGTGTCGAAGACCGGGATCCCCTCGACCGTCTCACCGCCCTTGCCGGGGGTGACGCCGGCGACCACCTTGGTCCCGTAGTCGCGGCAGCCGAGGGCGTGGAAGGTGCCCTCCTTGCCGGTGATGCCCTGGACTAGGAGGCGCGTGTCGTCGTCGACCCAGATGGCCATCTAGCTCTCCCCTTTCGCGGCCGCCACCACCTTCTCGGCGGCGTCGGCCATCTGCGCCGCGACGATGAACTGGAAGGGCGCCTGGCGGAGGACCTCGCGCCCCTGCTCGACGTTGGTGCCCTCGAGCCGCACGACGACCGGGACCTCGACGTCACCGAGCTCGCCGATCGCCGCCACCACGCCGCGCGCGATGCGGTCGGTGCGCGCGATGCCGCCGAAGATGTTGATGAGGACGGCGCGCACGCTGGGGTCGGAGACGAGCAGGCGGAAGGCGTTCTTCACCGCGTCCTGCGACGCCGAGCCGCCGACGTCGAGGAAGTTCGCCGGCGCGCCGCCGTAGAGCTTGATGATGTCCATCGTCGCCATGGCGAGGCCAGCGCCGTTCACCATGCAGGCGATGTCGCCGTCGAGCTTGATGTAGTTGAGGTTGTACTTGCCCGCCTCGACCTCCATCGGGTTCTCCTCCGCGAGGTCGCGCATGGCGACGACGTCGGGATGGCGGAAGAGGGCGTTGTCGTCGAACCCCATCTTGGCGTCGAGCGCCAGCACGTCGCCGCCGCCGGTCACCAGGAGCGGGTTGATCTCGACGAGCGAGGCGTCGGTCGCGAGATAGGCGGCGCAGAGCGAGGAGACGAGCTTCGCGGCCTTGCGCGCGGTGTCGCCCTTCAGGCCCAGACCCCGCGCCACGGCGCGCGCCTGGAACGGCAGGAGCCCGAGGAACGGGTCGAAGTCCTGGCGGAAGATCGCCTGCGGATCGCGCGCCGCGACCTCCTCGATCTCCATGCCCCCGGCCTTCGAGGCCATGACGATGGGGCGCGCGCGGGCGCGGTCGAGGGTCACCGAGAGGTAGAGCTCGGAAGCGATGTCGAGCGCCTCCTCGACGAGCACCTTCCTCACCGTCTGCCCCTCCGGGCCGGTCTGCGGGGTGACGAGCTGCATCCCCAGGATGCGCCCGGCGATCTCGCGCGCCTCCGCCGGGGACTTGGCGAGCTTGACGCCGCCCCCCTTCCCCCGCCCGCCGGCATGGATCTGCGCCTTGACGACGCACCGCCCGCCGAATTCAGAGCACAGCCGCTCCGCCTCCGCCGGCTCCGTCGTCACCTGCCCGCGCGGCGTCGCCACGCCATAGCGGCGCAGGATCTCCTTGGCCTGGTACTCGTGGATCTTCATGGGTCTCCTCGACGGGTGAGCTTGGAATGACCGAACGGGTGGGACGGTCGTCTCCGGTGCAGCGGGCGGAGTGTATCAAAGCGGCCGGCGGGAGGCGGCAATCAGGTCGAGACGGTCGGCAAGGTGCAATCATAGCCCGCTCCCCGCCAGAGCCGCGTCT
>DATBQN010000462.1:0-3934 GCA_036560825.1 Thermoanaerobaculia bacterium | reverse complement strand
GACAAGCTGGAGGAGCCCGCCCCTACCACTGCCGCTCCGTCCCCCCCGAGTGCGAGCTGATCGTGCGCCCGTTGTCCTCGAGCGGCTCGAAGGCGCTCTGCACGGCGACGCGGCCGGGGCCGCGCAGGCGGAGCCAGAGGTAGCGGTCGCCCCACGAGCGCCAGGAGCGCCAGGTCCCAGCGGGGCGCTCGAAGTGGAGGTGCATGTGGACGCCGGGGTCCTTGAAGAGGAAGGCGGTCGGCTTGACGAGGATCGACTCCCCTTGGCCGAGCTGCCGCACGAAGACGTTGCCGCCGGCGTGGAGCAGAAGGAGGCCCGGCGCCTGGGGCGCCGTGAAGCGGTCGAGGAAGTTGCCCAGCGGATAGTGGGTCTCGGTCTCGTCCCCCTCCTGAGTGGTGAACCAGACGCCGGACTGGATCCAGTCGTAGGCGACCGCGTGCGTCGCCACCAGGAAGAGGTGCTCGCGCACGTCGACCGCCTGTCCGGGCTGCAGCGGCAGCGCGATCAGCTCGCCCGGCGCGTCGCGCGAGAAGGCGATGTGGCCGGGGCCCTGCGCCTGGGTCATGATCAGCGGCATCCCGGCGAGCAGGCGCTTCCAGGCGCCCTTCATGGACATCGCGGTCACCGCGACCTGGGGGTCCTTCCACAAGAGGACGTGGTGGGCGAAGTAGATGCCGTCCCCCGCCGCGAGGCTCATGTCGGCGACCGGCACGTAGGTCCCCTCGACCTGACAGAAGGACTGGCCGAACTGGATCTTCGCCATGTCGCGGCGGCCGGGGAGCTCGGTCCAGCCGGACTTGCTGACGATCGCGTGCACGTCGACCGCCGCGCCGCAGGCCGGGCAGGAGAGGGCGGTGCCGTCGCTCACCTGGCCGCACCAGCCGCAGGTGTAGACGCGAAGCGGCGCGCCGGGAGCGAGGGGTGAGACTTCGGTCGGCTCGGTCATTCAGCTCCTCTCAAGCCTCGCAAGCGAGCGGGCGGCGGCGTCCCCTTCCCCCCTTGAGGGTGGGAAGGGGATCGAGGGGTTGCGGGGGTGATCCGATCGACGCCGTAAAGGTCCCCGGAGGGCAGGTCCATCCAACGGCTTGAGCGCATCGACGCAAGGTAACCTCACTCGGTCGTGTGATGCACGTACATCGATTGGATGCCGACGCGGCCCGGCCCCGTCATCTTGGCGAGGTTCATGCCGGTGCCGCCGAAGAAGCCCGTGGTGAGCTTCACCGTCTCGACCTCCATGGTGACCGCGGAGTCCTTGTAGAGGAAGGCGCCGGGCTCGACGAGGATGCTCTCGCCCGGCCGCAGGGTGCGCTCGAAGACGTTGCCGTAGCCGTGGAGGAGGAGGAGCCCCGGGGTGCTCTGGGTGACGAAGCGGTCCATGAACATCCCCTGGCCGCCGAAGAGGATGTTGCGCAGGCCCTTGATCCGCAGGTAGGAGTACTCGATCGAGTGCGAGCCGACGAGGAAGGCATGCTCGCGGACGTCGAGCTCCATGCCGGGATGGAGCGGCAGGACGACGAGCTCGCCGGTGGCGTCGCGCGAAAAGGCGACGCGGCCGGGACCGTGGGCGACGCTGATGATGAAGGGCATCCCGGCGAGCGCGCGCTTGACGCCGCCGGTGAGCGGCAGGACGCTCATCCGCGTCGCCTCGTCCTTCCACAGGAGAACGTGGTGCTCGAAGAAGACCGAGTCGCCCGCCCCCAGGTTGAGCTCGGCGACCGGCACGATCTCGCCCTCCACCTGGCAGGTGCTCTCGCCGAAGTGGATCTCGGTCATGTCCTTGATGCGCGGCGCCTCGCGCCAGCCCGACTCGGAGATCAGGTCCTTGACGTCGAGCGGCGCGCCGCACGACCGGCAGGCGAGCGCCGTCGCCTCGTTCAAGCTCTTGCACCACTGGCATTCGATGCGCTGCAGCGGCTCGGCCACGTCGGTCATCGCATCCTCCGCTAGGAGGCGTCACTCTATCGCATCGGCAGAGCGGGCTTGGTAGAGTGAGAACCCCTTGCTCCCACTCACGGAGGCTCTCAAATGAACAACGAAAAAACCCGGACGGCGGCGCGCGCGGCGACCGTCCTCACGCTCGCCGCGCTCGCCGTCGCCGCAGCCCTTTCTGAATCGTCCGCCGCGGCGCCGGCCGCGCATGCCGCCGGCGCGCTCCACCTCGCTCCGGACGCCGCCCGCGCCGCCCAGGCGATCGACCGCCAGAGCCTCGAGGCGCCCATCCGCTTCCTCGCCGACGACCTGCTCGAGGGCCGCGGCCCCGCCTCGCGCGGCGACCGCACGGCGCGGCTCTACCTCGAGACCACGATGGAGCTCATGGGCCTCGCGCCGGGGCTGCCGGGCGGCGGCTGGCAGCAGCCCTTCGACATGGTCGGGGTGAAATCCGAGGCGCCGGAGACCTGGGTGTTCAAGGGGCCCTCCGGCACCGTGGCGCTCAAGCGCTGGGACGACTTCATCGCCTTCTCCGGCGTGCAGAGCGAGAAGGCGGCGATCGACAACGCCGAGCTCGTCTTCGTGGGCTACGGCATCCAGGCGCCGGAGTACCGGTGGGACGACTTCAAGGGTGCGGACCTCAAGGGCAAGGTCCTCCTGATGATGAACAACGACCCCGACTGGGACCCCAAGCTCTTCGAGGGCAAGCGCCGCCTCTTCTACGGGCGCTGGGTCTACAAGTACCAGAGCGCGGCGCGCCAGGGGGCGGCGGGGGCGATCATCATCCACACCACGCCGTCGGCCGGCTACCCGTGGCAGGTGGTGCAGACCTCGTGGAGCGGCGAGCAGTTCAGGCTCCCACCGCACGGCGAGCCTCACACCCAGGTCTCCGGCTGGACCACCGAGGCGGCGACCCGCGAGCTGCTGAAGACCGCCGGCCAGGACTTGGACAAGCTCGTCGCGCAGGCGCGGAGCCGCGACTTCAAGCCGGTGCCGCTGGGGATCACCACCTCGCTCGTCCTCACCAACAAGGTCCAGCAGGTGAAGACCGCGAACGTCATGGGCCTCTTGCCGGGGAGCGATCCCAAGCTCAAGGACGAGGTGGTGGTCTTCAGCGCCCACCACGACCACCTGGGGATCGGCGCCCCCGACGCGAGCGGCGACACCATCTACAACGGCGCCGAGGACAACGCCTCCGGCGACGCCCAGCTCCTCGCCATCGCGCGCGCCTTCACCGCGCTCAAGGAGCGGCCGAGGCGCTCGGTCCTCTTCCTCTTCGTCGCCGCCGAGGAGCAGGGGCTGCTGGGCTCGGAGTACTACGCCGCCCATCCCACCTTCCCGCCCGGCAGGATCGCCGCCGACCTCAACTACGACGGCGGCAACCTCTGGGGGCGCACCCGCGACCTCACTTACATCGGCCTCGGCAAGTCCTCGCTGGACGCCGTGGTGCGCGCGGTCGCCGCCCGGCAGGACCGCAGGGTCGAGGGCGACCAGTTCCCCGACCGCGGCTTCTTCTACCGCTCGGACCAGCTCAACTTCGCCCGCATCGGCGTGCCGGCGATCTACCTCCACAGCGGCACCGACTTCCGCGGCAGGCCGGCGGGCTGGGGCAAGGAGCAGATCGAGGACTGGGAGGCGCACCACTACCACCAGCCGAGCGACCAGTACTCGCCCTCCTGGAACTTCGACGGCATGATCGAGGATGCGCGCCTGGGCTTCTATGCCGGGCTCGACATCGCGAACGACCCCAGGCTCCCCGCCTGGAACGCCGGCGACGAGTTCGAGGCGGCGAGGAAGCAGGCGCTGGCGGCGGTGCGCGGGGCGGGCGGCAAGGGAAGGTAGGCAGGGGCCGACTGCGCGGCTCCTCTTAGGCGTCGGCGTGCGCCGTGCGGCGCGCCCTTGCGTCGGCGCGGGCCCGAGCCAGGCGAGCGAGCGTCGCGAGCGTCACGCCCGCCGCAGCGAAGGCGAAGGCGAGCGGCGCGGCCTCGCAGGGGGTCGCGAAGGC
>DATBQN010000461.1:0-2589 GCA_036560825.1 Thermoanaerobaculia bacterium | reverse complement strand
GGTGCAGCCGCCGTCGGGCAAGGTGCTCTCGGGCGGTATCGACGCCAACGCGCTCCACCGTCCGAAGCGCTTCTTCGGCGCCGCCCGCAACATCGAGGAGGGAGGGTCGCTCACCATCATCGCGACCGCCCTGGTCGACACCGGCAGCCGCATGGACGACGTCATCTTCGAGGAGTTCAAGGGCACCGGCAACTGCGAGATCCACCTCGACCGCAAGCTGGTCGACAAGCGCGTCTTCCCGGCGATCGACATCAACAAGTCCGGCACCCGCAAGGAAGAGCTGCTGATGCCGGAGAGCGAGCTCCACCGCGTGTGGGTGCTGCGCAAGGTCCTCAACCCGCTGTCGACGGTGGAGAGCATGGAGCTCCTGCACGACAAGCTGTCGAAGGCGAAGACCAATCAGGAGTTCCTGAACGCGATGTCCAAGTAGGCGAGGGGCCCTTGCCCAAGCTGCGCGTCGGCATCGTCAACTATCTGAACAGCAAGCCTTTGGCCTGGGGCTTCCTGAAGGGGCACCACGCGGACCTCTTCACGCCGAGCTACCATCCCCCGGCGCTCATCGCCCGCCTCCTCGCGCTGGGCAACCTCGACGTCGGCCTCATCCCCTCGATCGAGGTGCAGCGCATCCCGGACCTGCGGGTGCTGCCCGACCTCTGCATCGCCGCGACCCAGGAGGTGCGCAGCGTCCTCATGGTCTCCAAGGTCGCGCCGCGCGCGGTGCGCAAGGTCGCCCTCGACCAGAACAGCCGTACCTCGGTGGCGCTCCTCCGCATCCTGCTCCGCGAGCGTTTCGGCCTCAACCCCGATCCCGAGTACATCCCGGAGCGGCCGGAGATCGACCAGATGCTCGCCGAGGCGGACGCGGCGCTCATCATCGGCGACCCCGCGCTCAAGATCGCGCGCGCGCGCTACCAGGTGATCGACCTCGCCGCCGAGTGGCGCGAGCTGACCGGCCTCCCCTTCGTCTTCGCGGTCTGGGCGGTGCGCCCGGAGGTCGACTTCCCCGACCTCCCCTTCTACTTCAAGAGCAGCCTGCGCTATGGGATGACCTCGATGGACAACGTGGTCCGCGAATCGGCGGCGGAGCTGGGCCTCGACACCGCCGAGGTGCGCGCCTACCTCACCGAGAGCCTCTCCTTCGTCCTCCGCCCCGAAGAGCTCGAGGGCTTAGAGGAGTTCTACCGCCGCGCCCACCACCACGGCCTCATCCTGGAGCCCAAGCCGATCGAGTTCTGGCCGCGCTGAGCTCACCCCGCCGGCACGAAGCGCTCGCGCGCCATCTCGCGCAGCTCGCCGACCTCCTCCTCCCGCGAGCGTGACAACGGCACGGTCTCGCCGATCTCGGCGAGCACTCGCGCGGTGGTGAGGGTGTGGCCGCCCTCGGCGAGCATGCCGTAGAGGGCGGCGACGATCGCCTGCTCGATCTCGGCGCCGCTCCAGCCCGCGGTCGCCGCGGCGAGGCCGTCGAGGTCGAAGGCGGCGGGGTCCTGCCGGCGCAGGCGGAGGTGGATGGCGAGGATCTCGCGCCGCTCCGGCTCGCCCGGCAGATCGACGAAGAAGATCTCGTCGAAGCGGCCCTTGCGGAGCAGCTCCGGCGGCACCGAGGCGATGTCGTTCGCCGTCGCGGCGATGAAGACGTCGCCCCGCTTCTCCTGCATCCAGGTCAGGAAGCCGCCGAGGAGGCGCCGGGAGAGACCGGCGTCGGCCTCGCCCGAGCCGCCGGCGAATGCCTTCTCGATCTCGTCGATCCACAGCACGATGGGGGCGAGCGACTCGGCCGTCGCGAAGGCGCTCCGCAGGTTCTTCTCCGACTCGCCGATGTACTTGTCGAAGAGGCGGCCGGGGTCGAAGCGGGCGAGCGGGATCCCCCATTCGCGGGCGATGGTCTTCGCGGCGAGGCTCTTGCCGCAACCCTGCACGCCGGTCAAGAGCACGCCCCGCGGCGGCGGCAGCCCGAGCTCGCGGGCACCCTCGCTCCAGCCGGCGGCGAAGCGGCGCAGCCAGCGCTTGAGGTGGGCCAGGCCGCCCAGCGGCGCGAGCGCGCCGTCGAGCGGGCAGAACTCCAGGAGGCCCGACTGCTCGACGTCCTCGCGCTTGGCGGCGAGGACGGCGGGGAGGTCGGCGGCGTCGAGCGAGCCGTCGCGGAGCGTGCACAGGGTGACCAGCCGGCGCGCCTCGGGGAGGGTGAGGCCGCGGAGGCTCCTGGCGAGCTGCCGGAGCTCCGGCTCGCGGAGGCCGTAGCGCACCTCGTGGGTGCGCTTCAAGTCGCGGACGGTCTCGATCACGGTGCGCGCCAGCTCCTCCTCGTCGGGGAGCTGGAGGGCGTAGCGGGCGGCGACCTTCCTGAGCTCCAGAGGCAGCTCGAGCGCCGGCGAGCAGAGGACGACGGTCACCAGGCCGCCGGGGCTGTCCTGCGCCAGCTCGCGCAGGGCGCGGACGAGCGCGGGGTCCGCCAGGTAGGGATGGAAGTCGCGCAGCAGGTAGAGGGCGGGCAGCCGGCTTGCGGTCTGGGAGCGGATACGCTCGAGGAGCTTCGCGGGCTGGCGGCAGTCTCCTGCGTTGCCCGCGCCGTCCTCCACCGTTTGGAGA
>DATBQN010000460.1:0-24040 GCA_036560825.1 Thermoanaerobaculia bacterium | reverse complement strand
GGTCGAGAAGCGCGGCGGGGAGATCGCAGCCATCCGCGTCGGCGGCGGAGCAGTGCTGGTGAGCGAAGGTACGATCGAGGTGCCGTGAGGCGGGATCAGGCCGCCACGATCATCACGTCGTAGGCGCGCATCGCCTCGTCGTGCGTGACGAGGATCAGGTCCTCGATCTGGGCCTGAGCGACGAGCATGCGATCGAACGGGTCGTCGTGGTGGCGGGGGAGCGCACCCGCCGCTGCGGCGTGGCGGGCGCGGATCGGAAGCTCGGTGAAATCGTTGCTCGCAATCTCTGTGAGCTCCGCCGGCACGATCGCGCCGCCGAGGTCGAGCCGGCCGAGCTTCGCCTTGATCGCGATCTCCCACACCGAGGCGGCGCTTACGTAGGCCGAGGTCCGCTGATCGGCGAGCAGCCCCCGCGCTTCGTAGGAGAGCCGCGGATTGTCCGCCAGCCACCAGATGTAGACGTGGGTGTCGAGCAGGAGCCTCAAGGTCGGAGCCTCAACCGGCCTCGCCGCGGAACGCGGCGGCGATATCGGGAGGGAGCGGCTCGTCGAAGTCGGAGCCGATCGCGATGCGGCCCTTGAGGCGCCCCGGACGGCGCGGCGCCGCGGGCAGTGGCACGAGCTTCGCCACCGGCCGCCCCCCGCGGTCGAGGACGATCTCCTCGCCGGTCGCCACGCGATCGAGGAGCTCCGATAGCCCACCTGATTCCCTTTCGCTGGCCCAAGCCGGCATCCTCTCGCTCACCATGCCCGGCTCGCCCGCCTCGCGCGGGATCGCGGAGGCGCCTGCCCCGGCGGCACGGATCACAAGCTGGGTACCGCGGACCTCGATCTCGATCTCGCCCTCGAGGCCGGTCTCGGCGAGCATCAGCTTGGGGATGCGGATCCCTTGCGAGTTGCCGATGCGAACGATGCGAGTTTTCATGGGCGGCTCCCTTTCCAAGCGACCGTCGGTGACTACATTGTAATCACGGAAGGGACTCGAAGCAAGGCCGCGGGCGTCGCGGCTCGCGGTCGGTCAGGTCACTCCAGCGGCTCGGGGGGAGCGATGGCGTATCCCTGCGCGTAGTCGACGCCGATCGTCCTCAGCGCCCGCAGCGTCTCCTGGTTCTCGACCGACTCGGCGATGGTCTTGATCCCCATGACGTGGCCGATCTGGTGGATCGAGGCGACGAGGGCGCGCTGCACCGAGTCGTCCACCATGCCGCGCACGAACTCGCCGTCGATCTTCAGGAAGTCCACCCGCAGGTTCTTCAAGTAGGCGAACGACGAGAGGCCGCTGCCGAAGTCGTCGAGGACGAAGCGGCAGCCGAGGCTCTTGAGGACGGCGATGAAGCGCGTCGCCCGCGCCAGGTTCGCCACCGCCGCGGTCTCGGTGATCTCGAAGCAGATGCGCTCCGGGGCGATGCCGCTCGCCGTCAGCTCGGAGAGGACGTAGTCGAGGAACGACGCCTCGCCGATCGACTGCCCGGAGAGGTTGACGGCGAAGCAGGTGCCGCAGTCGGCGCGAACGAGCGGCCCTCGGGCGAGCGAGGCGAAGGCGGCGTGGACCACCCAGCGGTCGATCGAGGGGATCAGGTGGTAGCGCTCGGCGGCGGGGATGAACGCGCCGGGCGAGGCGAGCCCTCCCTGCTCGTCCAGCATGCGGATGAAGATCTCGCTGAGCGGCGGCTCCGCGGCGCCGTCCGGCGCCAGCGGCTCGATCGCCTGCCGGTAGAGGCGGAATCGCTCCTCGTCGAACGCCTTGTGGATGCGGTGGATCCATTGCATCTCTCCGTAGCGCTCGGCGACCAGGGTGTCGTCGGGCTGATAGAGATGAGAGCGGTTGCGGCCGCTCTCCTTGGCGACGTAGCAGGCGGCGTCGGCGGCCGAGAGCACCTGGCCCATGTCGCCGCTCGCCTTGCCGATCATCACCTGGCCGAGCGAGGCCGAGACCTCGAAGATCCGCTCTCCCCAGACCAGGCGATGCGCGTTGACCGCCGAGATCAGGTCCTGGGCGATGGCGCGCGCCCGCGCCGGCTCGGTGTCCTCGAGGATGACGCCGAACTCGTCGCCGCCCAGGCGGGCGAGGGTGTCGCCCTTGCGCAGGCAGGCCGAGAGGACGGCCGTCACCTGCTTGAGGAGCTCGTCGCCCGCCAGGTGGCCGGCCGTGTCGTTGACCAGCTTGAACTCGTCGAGGTCGAGGTAGAAGAGCGCGTGCTCGCGCCCCTCCTCGGCGGCGGTGCGCAGGCAGAACTGCAGGCGGTTTTCGAACTCCCGGCGGTTGATGAGGCCGGTCAGGGCATCGTGGCGCGCCACCCAGCTCATCTCGCGCTCCATGCCGCGCAGCTCGGTGACGTCCTTGAAGACGAGGACGGCGCCGGTGATGCGCCCCTCCCCGTCGCGGATCGGCGCCACCGAGTCGCGGATCGCGAACTCGCTGCCGTCGCGGCGCAGCAGGAGCGAGCGCCCCGGCAACTCGATCACCCGGCCCTCTTTCAGGCAGCGGTCGACCGAGCTGAAGAGCGGGCGCCGGCCGATCTCGTCGACGACGTTGAAGACGCTGTAGACGGGCAGCCCCATGGCCTCCGAGGCGAGCCAGCCGGTGAGCCGCTCGGCAACGGGGTTGAGGTAGTCGACGAAGCCGCCGGAGTCGGTGCGGATGACGCCGTCGCCGATCGAGGCCAGCGTCACCTGGGCGCGCTCGCGCTCCTCAGCGAGCGCCTGCTGGGCGAGCTTCTGACGGGTGACGTCGTGGGCGACGCCGATCATGCGGATCGCCGTCCCGGCGGCGTCGCGCACCGCCCGGCCGCGCTCCGAGAGCCAGCGCTCACCGACGGGCGTGGCGACCCGGATCTCGAGCATGAAATCCTCGCCGCCGCCGAGGCAGCCCTGGAGCGCCGCCACCAGGAGCGGCTGATCGTCGGCGTGGACGGCGGCCGTGAAGCGGGGGCCCGTCGGCCACTCGCTCTCGGCGGGGAAGCCGAGGACCTCGTCGGCATAGGACGAGAGGGTGAGCTCGTCCGTGAGCAGATTCCACTCCCAGGTGACCGCGCCGGCCACCCGCCCCGCGAGCTCCAGCCGCTCGCCGCTCTCGCGCAGGGCGAGCTCTCCCAGCTTCCGCTCCGTCACGTCGATGGCGGTCGCCATGGCGGCCGGGACGCCGTCCATCGCCACCATGCCGACGTTGATCTCCATCCAGCGCTCGACGCCGTCTTTGCGAATGACCCTGAGCTCCCACGACGGGGTCGGTGACTGGCCGGCGAAGCGGGCGCGCATACGCTCGCGAACCGCCGGCTGAAAATCCGGATGGGCGAGGCGCCAGACCTCCATGCCCAGGAGCTCCGCGGCGTCGTAGCCGGTCAGCTCGACGCAGGCGCGGTTGACGTAGAGAAAGGTGTCGCGGTAGACGAAGATGGCCGTCGACGTCGTCTCGGCCAGAGTGCGGAACCACTGCTCCGTCTCTCCCAGTGGCGGACCTGCGGGGGTCGCCTCCCGCGGTTCTCCCACACCCGGCCCCTGGTCCGACGGCAGTGAGATCTCTTGCCTCCTCGGAGACTCGCGGGATTAAGCCGGCCCGTTTGCGACGACGGAGCCTGGACCTATAGCGCGCTCATTATAGTCTGGCCGGGCGGCGCGCGGACGCCGCGAGAGGCTCCGCAGACGATGCGCGGACGCTACTTCGCGGCGCCGTCGGCCAGCCGCATGAGGACCCTGGTGCCGCCCCTCAGATGGTACGCGGCGAAGCCGGCCTGCTGCATGTGCTCGGCGAGGTGCGCGCTCTTCAGGCCCACCTCGCAGACGAGCAGATAGGTGCGGTCGCGGCCGAAGGAAGGGTAGGCCGCCACGGCCTGGGAGAAATCCAGATGCAGCGAGCCCGGGTAGTGCCAGGCTCGGAAGGCCTCGGCCGGCCGCAGGTCGAGGACCGTCGCGCCGTCCGGAACGTGGTCGACCTCGATCGCCGGCGGCGAGAGGCTCTCCGCCGGGAGGCTTCGGAGGTCGTGGGAGACGCGGGCGACGATCGCGGCCTTGAGCGCCGTGAGGTCGAGGTCGGCCTCGTCGGCGAGGATGGGGGCGAGCCGCGAGCGGGTGGCCGGGCGCCGCGGCGTCAGGGCGCAGAACTCGCCCACCGCCGCCGCCAGCTCGTAGATGCCGACGCGCCGCGCGAGGGCGAGGATCTCCTCCTTGTTGAAGCCCACGAGGGGCCGCAGGATCGGCGTGGCCACCGCCTGGCTCACCACCGCGAGGTTCTGCAGCGTCTGCGAGGAGACCTGCCCGATGGCGTCGCCGGTGACGATGCCTGCCGCCCCGCCGTGGCGCGCCACCGCCTCGGCGGCGCGGAGCATCGACCGCTTGAGATGGATCTGCCAGTCGCGCGTGCGGGTGCGCTCCTGGATCTGCTCGACGAGCGGGCGGAGGTCGATCTCATGGAGCCGCGGCCGGTAACCGTAGCTCCAGCGCTCGGCGATCACCTGCATCACGCGCAGGGCGCCCAGCCGGTGCGCCGAGCCGCCCAGGTTGCAGAAGACGTAATCGAGCTGGACGCCGCGCTTGAGGAGGAGCCAGGCGGCGACCGCCGAGTCGAAGCCGCCCGAGACCAGCGCCACCGCCCGCCCCTCGACGCCGACGGGCAGGCCGCCGAAGCCGGCGGTCCGCTGGTGGAAGAAGTGGGCGTTCCCCGGCTCGACCTCGACGTGCGCCGTCGCCTGCGGGCTCGTCAGATCGACCCGCGCCGCGTGCGGGAGGAGAGCGCGGCCGAGCGCGCTCTCGACCGCGTTCGAGCCGAAGGGGATGGCGTCGCGCCGGCCGCGGCGGCTGGCGCGGACGGCGAAGCTCTTGCCGCGCACCGCGTCGCGGAAGAATGCCTCGCCCTCGCGCACGAGGTCGTCGAGGCTCGACCACGGCCGCCGCACGATCTCCGAGACCGACTGCACGCCGAAGACCCGCGCCACGACCTCGGGCGCCGCGGCGTCGGGGCTCTCGAGATACATCCGGCTCCAGGTGCGCTCGAGGCGGTACGGGATGCCGTGCGCCGAGAGCGCGTCGGCGAGGTTGGTCGACATCCGGCGGAGGAAGCGCAGCCGGGTCTGCCGCGCCTTGGTGTAGAAGTCGCCCGACAGGCGGAGAACGAAGAGGCGATCCACGGAGAACCCCTAGGGCCGCAGGACGGTCGTCAACCACCAGCGGAGCGAGCCGCGGTAGGGGTCGGAGAGGATGCGGGCGATCCCGACGCGGAAATCGAGCGCCGGGATGCGGCCCACCGGGAGCGGTCCTGTCGAGAAGCGCCACTCGAGCCCGGCGAGGTCGAGCCACGGTCCGCGCCCGCCGTCGCCGAACCAGAGACGGTGGCGCTCGTAGAAGAGCGGCGCCGGGAAGGCCCCCAGCTCGAGCTCGGCCCGCTCCCCTTCGTACTCGGGCGCGAAGCGGGTCCAGGCGGGGAGCGCCGGCGAGGCGATCCGGCTGGCCTCGACCGATTCGGGCAACAGGCTGCTCGGGAAGCCGCCGAGCTGATAGAGGTCGAAGAAGCTGAAGGTGCCCGTCGAGCTGTCGCGCCGCGCGGAGAGCGTCAGCTTGTCTTTGTCGTGGCGGACGCCGAGCGCGAAGGCGGCGCCGCGGCGCTGCCATTCGGGACCCGGGCCGGACCGATCTCCAGCCAGCTGACGCTCCCAGTGGCCGGTGACCACCGGCGCGAGATGCCAGGCGCCGCGCGAGAGGTCGCCGCCCACGCGGCCCGACACGAAGCCCACGGTCTCGGCGATCGAAAGGCCGAAGCGAGGCTCCTGCCGCGACCAAAGGCCGCCGCCGCGCAGATGGAGGCTCGCCGGACCGAAGCGCCGGTCCCAGGCGGCCGCGAGCTCGGCGCCCCGCAGGTCGCGGTCGAAGAGGCCTCCGGCGATGCTGGACGTCGGTAAGTGGCCGCTCTGCGCCGACGGACGATCCCTCGCGTCGAAGAGATGGAAGGAGAAGGCGACGGGAAGGCCGCGATAGGCCCCGGCGATCGCCCCACCTGCCGGCGCCCCGCCGCCGACGGCTCCGAGAGCGAGGAGGTCGAGCCGTCCGACGACGTCCCCTACCCGCACGCCGATCTCGGCCGTCTCTCCGGCGCTCGTGCCGCCGGCAGAGAGGATCGGCGCGATCTCCTGCCGTCCCAGCCCGTAGGGATGGCCGGGGGGCACCTCGGCGGTGGGGAACGCGGCCGGGACGGGAACGGGCGGCGCGGGGGGGACGGCCGGAGCGAGCTCCGCCCAGCTCGTTCCGGGCGGGTTGCCCGGCGGGGGCGGCGGAGCAGCTCCGAGCTCGAGGCGATAGAGATCGAGGCCGTCGGACTGCAGGCTGAGGTAGAAGAGGGCCTTGCCGTCCGGCGTCGGCTCCGGCGCGAGCGCGCCACCCTGGGTCCTGGTCACGGCGACCGGGGCGGGCGCCGAGCCGTCCCCCGGCGCGGCCGCCGCGGGGAAGGCGAAGACGTCCAGGAAGCCGCCGCTGCCGACCACCGCGTAGATCCGTTTCCCGTCCGCGCTCCAGGCGGGCGAGGCGATGGTGCCGCCGCCGGGCGGCGCGAGCTCGCGCTCGGCGCCGGAGGAGAGGTCGCGCACGATCAGGCGCCAGGCGCGGTCGGAGTGGTAGGCGAAGGCGACGCGGGCGCCGTCCGGCGACAGGCGCGGGTGGTCGTAGACGGCCTCCACCGTGGGCGGCGTGATCGCCGAGACCGCACCGGTGGCGAGCTCGACCCGCACGATCTGCGAGAGGCCGTTGCGGTTCCGCACCGCCACCGCCCAGGTGCCGTCCGGCGCCGGGTCGGGCTCGCGCAGATCGGCGCCGCGGGTCAGGCGCGCGCCGCCACCGCGGCGATCGATCTCCCAGCGGAAGAGGTCGGGATGGAGGAAGCCCTCGCCGTCCGGCTCGAAGCGGACGAAGAGGATGGCGCGCCCGTCGCGAAAGAAGCGCGGCGACTCGGGCGCGATGCCGTCGATGGTGGGAAGGCGGTGGAGCGGCTTTCGGGCGAGCGGCTTGGTGCGCACGGCCTGCACGTCCGCGGGGTCCCTGGCGGCGACCTCCGCACGCTTCTTCGCGTACTCCTTCTCGGCCTTCTCGTCCGGCGCCGTCGACCAGACGACGAGCTCGGCCGGCTTGTCGCGATGACGGAGGACGATGGCGAGCTGGCTGCCGTCCGCCGAGAGCGCCGGCGCGCCGGTGGTCCAGGTCAGGTCCTGCCACGGCTCGCCCTCGCGCGCGACCGGCGCGATCGCGTTCTCGGCCGCCACCGCGCGGTAGGTCAGCTCGGCCGTGAAGCGGCCGTAGAGGTCCGCGGGCGAATCGCCGTAGACGCCGGTGAAGGCCTCGTCGAAGCCGCGGTCGCGGCGCGCCGACATCCGCGCCCAGAGCTTGGGAAAGCTTCCCGGCCCGGAGCGGCCGTCCAGCCACTCGAGATAGGCCGAGCCCATGAGGTAAGCCATCGAGAAGCCGTGCCAGCTCTTGTCGCCGTTGAGCTGGCCGTAGCCGGGGAGCTTGCCCTCCTGGGCGCGGCGCCGGAGGATCGCCGCCCGCAGGTCGCTGTTCGGACGGCCGGAGCCGGTCAGGCGCCCCTCGACGAGGGTCGCGTACCCCTCGGTCACCCAGCGCGGCGACTTCCGCGCCACCGGCCCGATCGGGACGAGGCCCGCGAGGAGCCGCTCGGCCGGGTTGCGGGACGGCCGCAGCATGTGGACGAGGTGGGTGCTCTCGTGGACGAGGAGGAGCTCGGACCAGTCGTCGTAATGGCCGATCTCCGACTCGGGCTCGGGCGGGCTCGTCCACAGGATCAGCCGCGGCCAGCCGAGGAAGGGTAGGGCCATCCCATTCGACTGGGCGATGGGGTCGGAGACGAGGACGTCGACCCTCTCGGGCGGCCGATAGCCGACCTCCTCCTCGACCCGTGCCCAGATCGACTCCAGACGCGCCGCCGCGCGCCGCGTCCAGATCTCGGAGTCGGCGGGATAGTGGATGCGGAAGTGGGGCGTCTCGACGGTCCGCCAGCGGGCGTCGGGACCCTGGGCGAACGACGGCGCGGCGAGCAGGAGGAGCAGGAGAGCGCCGGCGCTCCTCCCGAGGCGTGGCTGTTGCACGAGCACCGTCGTCTTACTTCTTCGGCGGCAGGTCCCGTGCCTGCGGGTCGTCCTGGAAGCCGTGGTGGTTGTGGCTGCCGTCGCAGAAGGGCTTGTTGGCCGACTGGCCGCAGCGGCAGAGAGCGAGGGCGGTGCGTCCGCCGAGGCCGTAGGCGGCACCGGCCGGGTCGAGGATGCTGAAATCGCCCTCCAGGCGCAGGGGGCCGTTCTTGGTGACGGTGATCTTGACGTCGGGCATCCGGGTCTCCTCTCGGCCTTGCGGGCTCGTCTTGGGGAGAGTCTCTCACGCCCCCCGGGTTTCGGTCGCCGCGAGCTCGCCGCCCAGCCTCTCCAGCCGCTCGATGGTGCCGGCGAGATCGTCATCGGTCGTTCGCGGGTTGATGGTGCAGAGGCGGAGCGCCGTCCGCCCGCCGAGACGGGTCGAGGTGATCACCGCGAAGCCGTCGGCGCGGAGCGCGTCGACGATCCCCAGGTTCACCCCCTCGAGCGCCGCGGGGGAGAGACCGGGGGCCGTGTAGCGGAAGGTGACGATCGCCATCGCGGCGGGCGTCACGATCTCCCAGCAGGGGCGGGCGGCGAGGAGCGCCTCGGCGCGCTCCGCGAGGTCGAAACCACGGTCGATGGCGCGCCGGAACTCGGCGATGCCGAAGACCTGGAGCGACATCCAGAGCTTGAGCGCCCGGAAGCTCCGCGAGAGCTGGATGCCGTAGTCGCAGAAGTTCACCGCCTCGAGGTAGCGGTGCACGTCCTGCAGGTAGTCGGGGTGGATGGTGAAGGCGTCGTGGAGGAGGCGCCGGTCGCGCACCAGCACGCAGCCGATCTCGAACGGCTGGAAGAGCCACTTGTGAGGGTCCAGGGCGAGCGAGTCGACGCGGTCGAGGCCGGCGAGGAGGGCGCGGCCGCGCGCGGAGAGCACGGCCGGCGCCCCGTAGGCGCCGTCGGCGTGGAGCCACAGCCCCTCGTCGCGGCAGAGATCGGCGAGCGCGGCGAGCGGATCGACGGCGCCGGTGCTGGTGGTGCCGGCGTTGGCGACCACGAGGAACGGCCGCCGCCCGGCGGCGCGGTCCGCGGCGATCGCGGCTCCCAGGCGCTCTGGAGAGAGCCGGAACGCGTCGTCCGCCGGGAGCTTCCGCGCCTGGTCGGGGGCGAAGCCGAGGACGGCGAGGGCGCGCTCGACCGCCGAGTGGGTCTGGTCGGAGAAGTAGACGATGGCGCGGGGATCGGGGCCGCCGAGCACGGCGTGGCGCGCGGCGTGGAGCGCCGTCAGGTTGGCGGCCGAGCCACCGGAGACGAGCAGCCCTCCCGCCTCCTCGGGCAGGCCGCAGAGCTGCCGCAGCCAGTCGATCGTCACCAGCTCCACCTCGGCGGGACCGGCGCCGGCGAACCAGGTGCCGACGAAGGGATTCCATCCCGCCGCGAGGGCGTCGGCCATCGCGCTCACGAAGTTTCCCGGGCTCGGCACGAAGCCGAAGAAGCGCGGATGAGCGACGTCCATCGTGCGTGCCAGCACCTCGCGCTCCAGCCGCGCGAGGACCTCGGCGACCGGACGGGGGTCCTCGGGAGGCGGCTCGGCGAGCGCGCGCTCGAGGGTGGCGCGGTCCGCCCAGCCGGCGACGGGCTTCTCCCCGTGGCTCGCCGACCGCTCGACCAGGAAATCGACCACGCGGTAGCCGAGCGCTCGCATCTCGCCGGTCGAGAGCTCGAGCCGCCCGTCCCCGCGGGTCCTTCCATCGATCGGTTGGTCACTCATCTCATCTCCCCCTGATATCCTTCCCGGCGGCGCCCGCGAGCCCGGCGCTGCGCCTCGGCCGCGGCGCTCATCATCTCCGATATCCATGCCCGAGACCCCCGATCGCCCGTCCGAGATCGCCGCGCCCGCGAGCCTGACGCCTGTCAGCCGGGCACCCGAGCCTCGCGCGCGGCTCCGCCACGCCCTGGGAGTGGTTGCCAAGGCCGCGATCGCCCTCGCCGCGCTCTACATCGCCTGGCGGCTCGCCGCCGGCATCCGCTGGAGCGATCTCGCGGCGCGCCTCGCCGGCGCGAGCTGGACGCTCGTCGCCCTCGCCGTCCTCTTCCTCGCCGTCCGCTTCGCCGCCTGGGACCTGCGCTTCCGGCTGGCGGCGGCGCGCGTCACGGGGGGCCGATCGCGCGCTCCCTTCGGCTTCTCGGTGCTCCTCGCGTCGGCGGCCCTCAACCTCCTCAACCCGGCGGCGCGCCTCCTCGGCGGTCCGCTCCGCGCCCGCCACTTCGCGCGCGCCACCGGGCGCTCGTTCGGGCTCTTCTACGGCATCGTCCTCTACGACCAGCTCGTCCATCAGGCGACGATCTCCCTCTGCACCGTCGTCTCCCTGGCGGCGGTCGCGCTCGCCGCCGGCCACCGAGCGCTCGGCTGGGGCGCCTACGGCCTCCTCGCCGCGGTGGCCGGCGGCCTGGTCCTGTGGAGCCGGAAGAGCGGTCCCTTCGCGGGCAGCCCGCTGGCCCGCTTTCTGGCGCGGCGCGCGGCGCGCCAGGACAGCCGCCTGCAGCGCCTCTACGTCCACGGCCAGGAGGCGGTGTCGACCTTCGTGAGCCTCGTCGCCGACCGCGGCATGGGCCTCCGTGCCGTGGCGCTCGGCGGCGGGCTCTTCCTCGCCAACGCCGTCGCCCAGTGGCTCGTCTTCCGCGCCCTGGGCGAGTCGGTCGGGGTGCTGCCGGTGATCGCGGTCGTCGCGCTCGGCAACGCCGCCGGCATGCTGATGGGCACGCCGGGAGGGATCGGCACCACCGAGGCGACCATGGTCGCGGCGTACGTGGCTCTCGGCGTCGATCGGGTGAGCGCCGGGGCGGCGACGCTCCTCTTCCGCGGCCTTCACTACGCGCTGGTGATCGCCGTCGGCGGCCCGGCGCTCGTCGGGCTCGAGGTCAAAGCGGCGTTGAGCGCGGCGAAGAAGCCGGCCGCGGAAGCCAGACGGCGGCGCGCCGCCTGAGACCGGCGAGGGCCTCGATGGACGCCATGACCTTCGCCCGGCTGCGCGCCGAGTTCCCCATCGCCGAGCGCTACACCTACCTGAACCACGCCGCGATCGCGCCCCTGCCGCGCCGCGCGGTCGACCGCGTGGCGGCGCTCGCCCTCGCCGTCGGGGCGACCGGCGACCGCGGCTTCCCCGAGCGCAATCGGGCCTACGAGGAGGTGCGGGCGCTGGCGGCGCGCCTCCTGGGGGCGCGCCGCGCGCACGAGGTCGCCTTCGTCGAGAACAGCTCGAGCGGCCTCTCGCTCGTCGCCCAGGCGATCGACTGGCGGCGGGGCGACAACATCGTCGGCACCGCCTGCGAGTTCCCCTCGAACGTCTATCCCTGGATGCAGCTCGGGGAACGAGGCGTCGAGTACCGCGCCGTCCCCGAGCGCGGCGGCCGCGTCGACACCGGCGAGCTCCTCGCCTCGATCGACGGGCGGACCCGCGCCGTCGCGCTCTCCTGGGTCGAATACGCCAACGGCTTCCGCTTCGATCTCGGCCGCGTCGGCGCGGCTTGCCGCGAGCGCGGCGTCCTCTTCGTCGTCGACGTCATCCAGGGGCTGGGGGCGCTCGCCTTGGACGTCGAGCGCGACGGCGTCGACGTCGCCTGCGGCGCCGCCCACAAATGGCTCCTGGGGCCCGAGGGGATCGCTCTCCTCTACGTCTCCGACCGCGTCGTCGAGCGCCTGCCGCCGGTGCGCTCGGGTTGGCGCTCGATGCGCGACATGGAGGCATGGACGGAACCGGCGATCGACTGGGCGGAGGGCGCCAAGCGGTACGAGAGCGGCACCCTCAACGGCTTCGGGATCTACGCCCTGGGGGCTTCTCTGGAGATCCTCCTCGCGGCGGGTCCGGCGGCGATCGAGGACCGGGTGCTTGCCCTGGCCGAGCGCGCGGCGCGCGGGCTCGCCGCCCTGGGCTTCGAGCTGGTCAGCTCCCGCCGGCCGGGCGAGACCTCGGGGATCGTCTGCGCGACCCATCCGCGCCTCCCGGCGCCGCGGCTCGTCGAGCGCCTGGCCGCGCGCGGCGTCATCACCGCCGCCCGCGCCGGCCGGCTGCGAGTCTCCCCTCACGCCTACAACACCGAGGGGGAGATCGACCGCTTCCTGAACGAGCTGCGGACCGAGGTTTGAGCGGCTGCGCAAGCGCCGCTCCGCCTGTCGCGGTTGCGCTCCTCGCAGGCACTCCACTGTTGTGAGCAAAACCCGCGTGCCCGATCGGCCGCGAGGAGGTACACGATGTCGAGCCGCAACGGCCGGAGCTCCGCGACGGAAGAGTTGGCTGGGACCTCCCCAGCCGTCCGCGAGCTGCGGCGCCAGATCGAGGCGCTCGCCGCGAGCGACCTGCCCCTTCTGATCGAGGGCGAGGCCGGCACCGGAAAGGGTCTCGTCGCCCGCGTGCTCCATCGGGCCGGTCCGCGCGCCGAGCGGCCGTTCATCGAGGTGCGCGCCGCACGGCTGCGCGACGACCAGTTCGAGCGCGAGCTCTACGGCTGCAGGCCGGGAGCGAGCTCCGGCGGCGCGGATCACCGCGAGGGGCTGGCCGGGGCCGCCGACGGCGGGACTCTCTTCCTCGACGAGGTAGGGGATCTCTCGCCCGTCGCCCAGGCGAAGCTCCTGCGTTTCCTCGACTCGCGCGCCATCCTCCCCCTGGGCGCCGGCCGGCCGCTCCCGGTCGACCTGCGGATCGTCGCCTCCACCCGCCGCGATCTCCATGCCGAGGCGCACTCCGGGAGGTTCCGCACGGACCTCTACTTCCGTCTCCGCGGCCTGCTCATCCGCCTGCCCGCCCTCCGCGACCGGCGCGAGGACATGAAGCCCCTCGTCGAGAGCTTCCTCGCCCGCTTCGCCGCGCGCCACGGCCGGCCGGTGTCCACCCTCGATCCCGAGGCGCTCGAGCTCCTCCTCGGCCATCCCTGGGAGGGCAACGTCCGCGAGCTGGCCCACGAGATCGAGTGCGCCGTGCTGGCGACCGCGCCCGGAGCTCCGATCATGCCGGCCAGCCTCTCGCTCCTCCCCGACCTGGGCGAGCTGCCGTGCGAGGGGCGGGCGCGCCTGCGCGCCTATCGCCGCGACCAGGAGCGGACGATGATCGTCGAGACCCTGGAAGGCCTGCGCTGGAACGTCTCGGCGGCGGCCCGCCGGTTGGGCCTTTCGCGGGTCGGTCTGAGCAAAAAGATCAAGATCCTGGGCCTCGTCCGCCCGGCGCCGATCCGCACCCTCCCCCTCCGCCCGCACCGCTGATAGCTCCCGCGACCGCGGCCCCCCCGGCGGTTGGTAGAATCCGTTCCCGACCGAACGGTCGAAGGGAGGCCGGCCCCATGATCCCCGTCAAGCCCGACATCGCCGCCAACGCCCTGGTCAGCAGCCTCGAGCAGTATCGGGAGATGTACCGCCGCTCGATCGAGCGGCCGGAGGAGTTCTGGCGCGACCAGGCGGCGGCCCTCGATTGGTTCCATCCCCCGCACACCATCCTCGACGTCGACATGGAGGAGGTGGACTTCTCCTGGTACGGCGGCGGGCGCCTGAACGCCTGCCACAACTGCGTGGACCGCCATCTCTCGACGCAGGGGGGCAAGACCGCCATCATCTGGGCGGGCGACGAGCCCGGCGTCTACGAGCGCATCAGCTACCGCAAGCTCAAGCACAACGTGGCGCGGGTCGCCAACGTACTCCTCGCCCTCGGCGTCAAGAAGGGCGACCGGGTCTGCATCTACCTGCCGATGATCCCCGAGCTCGCCTACAGCATGCTCGCCTGCGCGCGCATCGGGGCGGTGCACTCGGTGGTCTTCGCCGGCTTCTCGGCAGAATCGCTCCGCGACCGCATCCTGGACGCCGGCTGCAAGCTCGTGATGACCGCCAACGAAGGGCTCCGCGGCGGCAGGCGCATCCCGTTGAAGGCGACCGTCGACCAGGCGATCGAGGGCTTGAGCGTGGTGGAGCGCGTGCTCGTCGCGCGGCGCACCGACGCCCCGGTGCCGATGCGCTCCGGCCGCGACCTGTGGCTCGCCGAGGAGATGGCCAGGCACCGCTCCACCTGCCCGGTCGAGTGGATGGCCGCCGAGGACCCGCTCTTCATCCTCTACACCTCCGGCTCGACCGGGAAGCCCAAGGGGGTCCTCCACACCACGGGCGGCTACATGGTCTACGCGGCGATGACGCACAGGTACGTCTTCGACCTTCATCCCGAGGACGTCTATTTCTGCGCCGCCGACATCGGCTGGGTCACCGGCCACTCCTACATCCTCTACGGCCCCCTGGCGAACGGCGCGACGACGGTGATGTTCGAGTCCATTCCCACCTACCCGGACGCCGGCCGCTACTGGCAGATCGTCGACGATCTCGAGGTCAACATCTTCTACACCGCGCCGACCGCCATACGGGCCATCGCCCGCGCCGGCGACGAGCCGGTCAAGCGCTACCGGCGGACGAGCCTGCGCATCCTGGGGACGGTCGGCGAGCCGATCAATCCGGAGGTCTGGATCTGGTACCACGACGTGGTGGGCGACAAGCGCTGCGCGGTGGTCGACACCTGGTGGCAGACCGAGACCGGCGGCATCCTGATCACCCCGCTCCCCGGCGCCACGCCGCCCAAGCCGGGCTCGGCGACCCTCCCCTTCTTCGGCGTCGAGCCGGTGATCGTCGACGAGGAGGGGCACCGCCTCGAGGGCAACGACGTCTCCGGCAACCTCTGCATCGGCCGCCCCTGGCCGGGTCAGGCGCGCACCATCTACGGCGATCACGCGCGGTTCAAGGAGACCTACTTCTCGCGCTACCCCGGCCTCTACTTCACCGGCGACGGCTGCCGCCGCGACCAGGACGGCTATTACTGGATCACCGGCAGAGTGGACGACGTGCTCAACGTCGCGGGCCATCGCCTGGGCACGGCCGAGGTGGAGAGCGCGCTCGTCGCCCACGAGGGGGTCGCCGAGGCGGCGGTGGTGGGCTTCCCCCACGAGATCAAGGGCACCGGCATCTATGCGTACGTGATCCCCAAGCCCGACTACGAGAGATGGGACCCGGAGGAGCTCGAGGGGGCGCTCAAGGAGCAGGTGCGCCACGCGATCGGCCCCATCGCGACCCCCGACCGCATCCAGATCACTCCGGGCCTCCCCAAGACGCGCTCGGGGAAGATCATGCGCCGCATCCTGCGCAAGATCGCCGCCGGCGAGTACGAGGAGCTCGGCGACATCACGACGCTCGCCGATCCGGGGGTGGTGGAGAAGCTGGTCGAGGACCATCAGAAGAGGGCGCGCGGGACGGCTTGACTCTCGGCCGCGGATTGATAGAGTCCCGCCGTTCCCTGAAGCGTGAGGCCCCTCTCTCCGGTACCCGGCTCGAGCCCCGGGCTGGCCCGGGTACGCGCTCGGTCCGGCGGTCGCCCCTTATGGAATGCCTGACCGAGATTCGCGCTCTCGCCGCCCGCTCGGCCGCGATCGTCCTCTCGGCGTCTTCTCTCGCCGCGGCGACCGCGCCGCCCGCCGGGCCGCCCGCTCCGCGGCCGGCTCCGCCGGCGATCGAAGGCTTCCTCTACACGCGGCCGGTCGAGGTGCCGGCGCGCGGCTGGGTGCAGGTGCCGCTCGACATCACCACTCTGCGGCACCTGGTGCCGGGCGGCAGCGCCGAGGCCGTCGACCTCCGCGTCTTCGGGCCGGCGGGAGGCGAGCTAGCGAGCCGCGTCGTGCCGGCGATGGCCGAGGAGGAGCGGCGCGACGCCACGGTCCTCGAGCTCCGACCCGAGGCGGGGGGCTGGGCGATCACCTTCGATCTCGGGCCGAGCCCGCCGCCTCACGAGCGGCTGATCTTCGATTTCGCCCGCCTCGCCCGCGCCCCGGAGGTCAGCCTCGAGGCGAGCCCCGACCGTCAGACCTGGGAGCCGCTCGCCGCCGGCGACCTCTTCCAGTTCCAGATCGGGACCGGCGGCGGCCTGCAGCGGACCTCCCTCGTCTACCCGCCCAGCGACCGCCGCTACCTGCGCCTCCACTGGCCGCAGGAGGGCGGCTTCCCGGAGGTGCGGCGGGTGGAGGTCGAGACCGCTCCCCGCTCCTCGCTCGCCGTCACCGCCCGCGCCGCCGAGTGCGAGCGCCTCCCGCCGGCGGCGACGGTGTGCCGCCTGCCGCTCCCCGCCGCCGGCCAGATCCTTCGCCAGCTGACGCTCAACCTGGTCGGCCAGGGGAGCGTCGGATACCGGCTCTACGAGCCGCACGACGCGAGATGGCGCCCGCTCGCCGAGGGCGCCTTCCAGGCGGTCCGGCCGGGAGCCCGCCTGTCGCTCCCCTTCGAGCCGCGGCCGATCGCCGCCGACCTCCTCCGGCTGGAGCTCTACGGCCTCGCCCGTGGTCCCGCTGCGGCCCCCGGCTCCGCTGCGAATGCCGCCTCGGCTCCGATCCTCAAGAGCTTCGGCGCCGAGCTGGCGATCGAGACGGTCGTCTTCGACGCCCCGGCAGCCGGTATCTACACGCTCGCCTATGGCGGCGGCGCCGGCGAGGCGCGCACCGCCGCGGCCCTGCCGCTCGGCGCGGCCGACGAGATCGCCTGGCTGGCTCCCGGTCCCGAGCAGGAGCATCCGCCGCCGCCGCTCCCGCCGGCCGCGACCGCCCCCGGCAACCCGATCGGCGACACGCGCTTCGAGGCCGTCTGGAAGGTCGTCGCCCCGGGCGTCCCGGCGGGAACCCTCGTGCGCCTGGAGATCCCCGCGTCGCTCTATGCCTACGCCCGGCCCGATCTCGGGGACGTGAGGCTCTCCGCGCGCGGTCGCCAGGTGCCCTATCTGAGGTGGACGCCCCCGGCGCCGTCCCCGGTCCTCGAGCAGGCGGGCTTGCGGGCCTGGCCGATGTCGCGCCAGAAGGGCGGCGTGAGCCGCGTCGACCTCGAGCTGCCGCGCGCCGGCCAGCCGCTCTCCCAGCTCCTGCTCACGGCGCCGGCCGCGCCGCTCAAGCGGGCGCTCGCCGTGCGCTACATCGAGCCGCCGCGGCCCGGGGTGGAGGGCACCGAGACGGTCGCGGCGCGCACCACCTGGGAGTGCCTGCCGCACCCCCCGCTCCCCTGCCGCACCCTCCTCGCGCTCTCCGCGCCGGCGCCGGCGCACCTCGACCTGCGCTTCGAGGATCGCGACAACCCGCCCCTCGCCGACCTGGCGATCGAGATCGTCCGTCGCGGCGACGTGCTGGTCTTCGCCCTGCCCAGGGGCGAGGTGACGCTCCTCGCCGGCGCCCGCCGGCTGACCGCGCCGGACTACGACATCCAGGCTCTGCGCGATCGACTGCTCGCCAGTCCCTGGCGGACGGCGGAGATCGAGCTCGCGGTCGGAGTGGCGGCCCCAGCGAGCCATTGGACCCGATGGCTGGTGCCCGCGACGCTCCTCGCCGCCGCCGCTTTCTTGCTCTTGCTGCTCCGCCGGGTGATCTCCGGCGTCTGAGGAGCGGCGGGCCGCGGGAGCCGATGTAGCGCATTCCCACCCTTCTCGGTAGGCTCCGCGAAATGACCGTCCAGCGGCTGGTGACCGGGCGGGTCCGCCTGCTCCTGGTGGGGGCCGGCCACGCGCACCTAGAGATCCTGCGGCGGCTGGCGATCGACCCGCCCGGGGTGGCCCTGACGGTGGTCTCGGGGGCGCCGCGCCATCACTACTCGGGGATGGTGCCAGGCTACCTCCAGGGCACCTACTCGGAGGAGGAGATCTCGGTCGACGTGCCGGGCCTCGCGGCGCGCTCGGGCGGCCATTTCGTCGTCGGGCAGGCGGTAGCCCTCGATCCCCAGGCGAGGAAGGTCGCCCTGGCGAGCGGCGACGAGCTCCCCTACGACCTCGTCTCCTTCGCGGTGGGCTCGCGGCCGGCCGGCGCCGACGACCCGGCGGTCGCCGCGCACGCCCAGCTCATCAAGCCGCTCGGGCGGGTCGCAGAGCTCCGCGCACGCCTGCTGGAGCTCGCCGGCAGGACGGAGGAAGGGCAGAGGGCGTCGGTCGCCGTCGTCGGAGGGGGAGCGGCGGGCGTCGAGGTGGCGCTCGCCGCGGCGCGGGTGCTCGACGATGCCCGACTCGACCGCCGGCTGACGATCCTCGAGGCCGGTCCGGAGATCCTCGCCGGCTACACCGACCGCTTTCGCGCGCGCGCCTGCCAGGTACTCGCGGCGCGTGGCATCGCCGTGCGAACCGGGAGCCGGGCGAGAGCCGTCCGCCCGCATGAGGTCGAGGCCGCCGACGGCTCGATCCTCCCCTCCGATCTAACGGTCTGGCTGTCCGGCGCGGTCGCCCAACCGCTCTTCCGGCGCTCCGGTCTGCCGCTCGACGACCGCGGCTTCCTCCTCCTCGACGACGCGCTCCGCTCGCTCGGCGACCCGCGGGTCTTCGCGGCCGGCGACTGCGGCACCCTCGCCCGCTACCCGGAGACGCCCAAGGCCGGGGTCTACGCGGTGCGCGAGGCGCCCGTCCTCTGGCAGAGCCTCCTCGCCGCCCTCAACAATGGGCCGGCGCCGCGCTACCGCCCGCAGCGCGGCTTCCTCTCGCTCCTCAACAGCGCCGACGGCCGCGCGCTCCTCTCCTACCGGGGCATGGTCAGCCACAGCCGCTGGGCCTGGCGGCTCAAGGACTGGATCGATCGGCGATTCATGGCCCGCTACCGCTGAGGGCCCATGGGGCCGTCATCCCCGCTCCCGCGCCGCTCCGTAATGACCGGGGTGAGGCCCATCGGAACCCCGCGGACCACGGCGTCCGCCGCCATGCTGCTGGCGCTCCTCGCGCTGCTCGGCCTCGCTCCCGCCGCGCGCGCTCACGAGCTGGGGACGATCCAGGTCACGGTGAGCTTCCACCGTGACGGCACCTACCGGGTGGACGTGGCGATCGACGAGGAGCGCGTCTCCGGCGTCACCGGCACCCGCCCGCCGGGGGAGACCCGCTACGGCAGGATCTCGGGTTTCACCACGGTTGTTCCTCAGGCCGAGCGGGCGCGCCTGGGGCCCTTCTTCCAGACCCTGGCCGAGCGCTCGACCCTCGCCTTCGACGGACGGCCGTCACCGCCCCAGGAGCTTGTGGTCGACCGCCCGCCGGCCCCCGCCGACGATCCCTTCGCCCCGCCGCCCAAGCTGACGCTCCATCTCGCGGGCTCGATCCCGCCCGGCGCTCGCGCCGCCACCTGGGCGATCGCCCTCCCGATCGGCTCCTTCCCCATCGGCTTCCAGAACGAGGGGGACGCGGCGCTGTCTCGGCAGTGGCTCGAAGGAGGGCACCCGAGCCGGCCCTTCCAGCTCTCGGCGGAGGTAGTGCCCCCGACCCGCGGCCGGGTGGCGTTCCAGTACCTGGGCTTGGGCTACGCCCACATCCTGCCCAAGGGAACGGATCACGTCCTCTTCGTCCTCGGGATCTTCCTCTTGAGCCTGCGGCTGCGGCCGATGCTCGCGCAGGTGACCGCCTTCACCGTCGCCCACACGCTCACCCTGGCGCTCTCGATCTTCGGCCTGGTCTCGCTCTCGCCGCGGGTGGTCGAGCCGGCGATCGCCCTCTCGATCGTCTACGTGGCGGTCGAGAACATCCTCACCCGCGAGCTCAAGCCCTCGCGCATCGCCCTCGTCTTCGGCTTCGGCCTGCTCCACGGGCTGGGCTTCGCCGGCGTCCTCCGCGGCCTCGGTCCGCCGCGCGCGCAGCTCCTGACCGCCCTTCTGGCCTTCAACCTGGGCGTCGAGGCCGGCCAGATCACCGTCCTCGCCGCCGCCTTCCTCCTCCTCGGTCTCCCTTTCCGCGGCAAGCCCTGGTATCGCCGGCGGGTGGTCATCCCCGCCTCGGTCGTCCTTGCCGCGATCGGTCTCTACTGGTCGGTCCAGCGGATCCTCTGAGGGCCGGCCAGGCCGGTCGTCCAAATTAGTTACCTTCGCCGTTGACAATCCCCCTGTCCTTGCTATGATCTGGAATCAGGACCGTGCAGGTCCTGTTTTGATCTGAGGGAGCGAGCTCCATGATCCGAATCACCCGCCAGACGGACTACGGCATCGTCCTCCTGACCCATATGGCCGGCCACCTGGAGCGGCAGTACAACGCCCCGGAGCTGGCCGAGGAGGTGCGGCTGCCGCTGCCCATGGTGAGCAAGATCCTGAAGCTGCTGACGCGCGAAGGGCTGCTCGAGTCGCACCGCGGGATCAAGGGGGGGTACAGCCTCGGCCGCCATCCCGAGGAGATCTCGATGGCCGAGATCGTCGCCAGCCTCGAGGGGCCGATCGCCATCACCGAGTGCATCGACGAGGCCACCGGCTGTGTCCACGAGCCGGTGTGCCGGGTGCGCTCCAACTGGCGGCGCATCAACGAGGCCGTGCTCGCCGCCCTCGCCGGGATCTCGCTCGCCGAGATGACCCACCCGCTCACGGCGCGGCTGGTCACCCTCGGGGGCCGCCGGCCGCTCGTCGGAGCCATGCCGCAGAACTGAGAATTCGAGGACGCCATGCAGACCGCCACCAACACCATCGAAGAATTCGCCCGCCAGGACTACAAGTTCGGCTTCGTCACCGACGTCGAGCAGGAGAGCCTGGCACCGGGGCTGTCGGAGGACGTCGTTCGCCTGATCTCGGCCAAGAAGGGCGAGCCGGAATGGATGCTCGAATGGCGGCTCAAGGCCTACCGCCACTGGCTCACCATGAAGGAGCCCACCTGGGCCAACATCCACTATCCGCCGATCGACTACCAGTCGATCATCTACTACGCCTCGCCGAAGGCGAAGGGCGGCCCCAAGAGCCTGGACGAGGTCGACCCCGAGATCCTCAAGACCTACGAGAAGCTGGGCATCCCCCTGCGCGAGCGCGAGATGCTCCTCGGGGTCACCAACGTGGCGGTCGACGCGGTGTTCGACAGCGTCTCGGTCGCCACCACCTTCAAGGGCAAGCTCGCCGAGATGGGGATCATCTTCTGCTCCTTCTCCGAGGCCGTCCGCGACCACCCGGACCTCGTCCGCGAGTACCTGGGCTCGGTGGTGCCCTACAGCGACAACTTCTTCGCCACTCTCAACTCGGCGGTCTTCTCGGACGGCTCGTTCGTCTACGTCCCCAAGGGCGTGCGCTGCCCGATGGAGCTCTCGACCTACTTCCGCATCAACGCCAAGAACTCGGGCCAGTTCGAGCGCACGCTGATCATCGCCGACGCCGGCGCCTACGTCTCCTACCTCGAGGGCTGCACGGCGCCGAGGCGGGACGAGAACCAGCTCCACGCCGCGGTGGTCGAGCTGGTGGCGCTCGAGAACGCCCAGATCAAGTACTCGACGGTGCAGAACTGGTATCCGGGCGACGCCAACGGCAAGGGCGGCATCTACAACTTCGTCACCAAGCGCGGCAAGTGCGACGGCGCCCACTCGAAGATCTCCTGGACCCAGGTGGAGACCGGCTCGGCGATCACCTGGAAGTACCCCAGCGTGATCTTGAAGGGCGACCATTCGATCGGCGAGTTCTACTCGGTCGCCCTCACCAAGGGCTACCAGCAGGCGGACACCGGCACCAAGATGATCCACATCGGCAAGCACACGCGCTCGACGATCGTCAGCAAGGGGATCTCCGCCGGCCACGGTCAGAACACCTACCGCGGCGCGGTCCGCATCCTCAAGGGCGCCGACAACGCGCGCAACTTCTCGCAGTGCGACTCGATGCTGATCGGCGACCAGTGCGGCGCCCACACGTTCCCCTACATCGACGTGCAGAACCCGCTGGCGCGCATGGAGCACGAGGCGACCACCTCGAAGATCGGCGAGGACCAGATCTTCTACTGCAACCAGCGCGGCATCTCGACCGAGGACGCCGTGTCGATGATCGTCAACGGCTTCTGCAAGCAGGTCTTCAAGGAGCTCCCCATGGAGTTCGCGGTCGAGGCTCAGAAGCTCCTCGCGGTGAACCTGGAGGGGAGCGTCGGCTGAGCGGCGGGCCAGCGGGAGTAACTCGAAGCGGATTTTCTGACCTGAATGACGGAGAGGTTCCAGCAGACATGCTCGAGATCAGAAACCTTCACGCCAGCATCGAGGGGCGCGAGATCCTCAAGGGGATCGACCTCGACATCGCGACCGGCGAGGTGCACGCCATCATGGGCCCGAACGGCTCGGGCAAGAGCACGCTCGCGCGCGTGCTCGCCGGCCACGAGAGCTATGAGGTGACCGCCGGCCAGATCCTCTTCGACGGCAAGGACCTGCTCGAGATGGACCCCGAGGAGAGGGCGCGCGAGGGGGTCTTCATGGCCTTCCAGTACCCGGTCGAGATCCCCGGGGTGAGCAACACCTACTTCCTCAAGGCCGCTTTGAACGCCGTGCGCAAGCACCGCGGTCTGCCGGAGCTCGACGCCGTCGAGTTCCTCGGGCTGGTGCGCCAGAAGATGAAGCTCGTCCAGATGGAGGAGTCGCTGCTCAACCGCCCGGTCAACGAAGGCTTCTCGGGCGGCGAGAAGAAGCGCAACGAGATCTTCCACATGGCGGTGCTGGAGCCGCGCCTGGCGGTCCTCGATGAGACCGACTCCGGCCTCGACATCGACGCCCTGCGGATCGTCGCCGACGGGGTGAACTCGCTGCGCCAGAAGGAGCGCTCCTTCCTCGTCATCACTCACTACCAGCGGCTCCTCAACTACATCATCCCCGACTTCGTGCACGTGCTGGTCGACGGCCGCATCGTCCGCTCCGGCGGCAAGGAGCTCGCGCACGAGCTCGAGGCCAAGGGCTACGCCTGGCTCGAGGACGAGGCGCGCACGCCGGCGGGCGCGGCGGTCGGGGCGTGATGGACGCAGCGAACGTGGCAAACGTGGAGGACGCTGCGCGCCTGGCGGAGGCGCTGCCGGAGACGGCCGGCATGGCCTCGACGTTTCCCCCGACCGCCGGGTGGGTCGCCCGCCTCGACCGGCTGCGGCGCGAGCGTCGCGCCGTCGAGCCGCCGGCGGTCGCCGCCCTCCGCGGGCGGGCGCTCGAGCGCTTCGGCGAGCTCGGATTCCCCACCCAACGGCAGGAGTCGTGGCGGTCGACCAATGTGGCGCCGATCGCGCGCGCCGAGTGGACGGCGCCCGGCCCGCTCTCGTCCGAGGCGAGCCGGGCCGCGGAGGCGGCGCTCACCCCCTACCTCTTCGACTCCGCGGCGACCCTCGTCTTCCTGGACGGGCGCTTCGCTCCCCACCTCTCGCGCGCCGCGGGCCTGGGGGATGGAGTGATCCTGGGAAGCCTCGCCGAGACGTTGGCCCAGGGCTCGAGGAGCGTCGTGGAAAAGGTCGAGGAGCACCTGGGCCGCCACGCGGGCTTCGCGCAGGCAAGCTTCGTCGCGCTCAACACGGCCCTCTTCTCGGACGGCGCCTTCCTCTGGCTCCCGCGCGGCGCCGTGCTCGCGGGGCCCATCCACCTGGTGTTCGGGTCGACGGGGGGCGATGGCGACAGAAGCCCCCAGGCGACTTTCCCGCGCAGCCTCGCGGTGGTCGGCGAGAACGCCCAGGCGACGATCGTCGAGAGCTACCTCGACCTGGCGCCGGCGGACGACGAGCCCGTTTACTTCAACTGCCCGGTCACCGAGATCGTCGCCGGCCCCGGCTCGGTCGTCGACCACTACAAGGTCCAGCGCGAGAGCCGCGAGGCGTTCCACGTCGCCACCTTCGAGCTCGTGCAGGAGCGCTCGTCGAGCCTCTCCTCGCACTCGATCTCCCTCGGCGGCGCCCTGGTGCGCAACGACGTCAACGCGCTCCTCGACGGGCCGGGGAGCGACACCATCCTGAACGGCCTCTACATGATCGGCGGCCGGCAGTTCGTCGACCACCACATGCGGGTCGAGCACGCCGCGCCCCACTGCGCCAGCCACGAGCTCTTCAAGGGGATCCTGGACGGCAAGGCGCGCTCGGTCTTCAACGGCCTCATCCACGTCCGCCACGGCGCCCAGAAGACCGACGCCAAGCAGTCGAACCGCAACCTGCTGCTGTCGCGCGGCGCCGTCGCCAACTCCAACCCGCAGCTCGAGATCTTCGCCGACGACGTGCGCTGCACCCACGG
>DATBQN010000459.1:0-7936 GCA_036560825.1 Thermoanaerobaculia bacterium | reverse complement strand
CGGAGAGCTCGAGGTAGCCCCTGAGCTCGACGCGCGCCTCGCCGCCGGCGCGCTCGACGCGGGCGAGCTCGAGCGAGGAGGCGTAGAGCGGGTTGGAGAGGCCGGACCTCGCGTCGAGGGGGTCGCTCATCGCGAGGAGCGCGCGCAGCGCGCCGGCGAGCGCCGGGGCGGGAGCGGGGAGGGTGATCTCGACCGGCACGGCGCTGTCGCCGCAGCCGGCGGCGGCGCCCGAGCGGCCGCCGTCGTGCGGCGCGATGAGGAAGACGCGGACGCGGTCGGTCACCGCCGCCGCCGAGGGCTTGGCCGCGGGCGGGGGAGGGGAGGCGCGGCAGGACGAGAGGATGACGACCAGGGCCGCCGCCGCGAGCGAGGGAGGACGGCGGCGCGGTGGCGTCGGCACGGTCCGCGATGCTAGCGTTCCCCCCATCGTGAGGCAATATCTCGATCTCCTGCGCCACGTCCTCGACCACGGGGAGGCGAAGGCCGACCGCACCGGCACCGGGACCCTCTCCGTCTTCGGCTACCAGATGCGCTTCGACCTCGCGGCCGGCTTCCCCCTGCTGACCACCAAGAAGCTCCACCTGCGGTCGATCGTCCACGAGCTCCTCTGGTTCCTCTCCGGCAGCACCAACGTCCGCCCCTTGCAGGAGGCGGGAGTGACCATCTGGGACGAGTGGGCGGACGAGACGGGCGACCTGGGGCCGATCTACGGCCGCCAGTGGCGCGCCTGGCCGGCGCCCGACGGGCGGACGATCGACCAGCTCGCCCAGGTCGTCCACGGCATCCGCCGCGACCCCGACTCGCGGCGCCACGTGGTCTCGGCCTGGAACGTGGCGGACCTGCCGCGCATGCACCTGCCGCCCTGCCACGCGCTCTTCCAGTTCTACGTCGCCCGCGGCCGCCTCTCCTGCCAGCTCTACCAGCGGAGCGCCGACGTCTTCCTGGGGGTGCCCTTCAACATCGCCTCCTACGCCCTGCTCACCGCCATGGTGGCGCAGGTGACGGACCTCCTGCCCGGCGAGCTCGTCCACACCCTGGGCGACGCCCATCTCTACGCCAACCACCGGGAGCAGGCGCTCCTCCAGCTCACCCGCGAGCCGGGCCCGCTCCCCACCCTGACGCTCGCCCCCGCCGTCCGCTCGCTCTTCGAGTTCCGCTACGAGGACGTGGCGATCCACGGCTACGATCCCCAGCCGGCGATCCGGGCGCCGATCGCCGTCTGACCCCATGACATGACGAAGCGAGTGACGCTCATCGCCGCCCTCGCCGCCAACCGCACGATCGGCCGCGACGGCCAGGTGCCGTGGCGGCTGCCGGCCGACCTCGCGCGCTTCAAGCGCCGGACCATGGGGCACCCCCTGATCATGGGGCGGAAGACCTTCGAGTCGATCGGCAGCCGGCCGCTCCCCGGCCGCCCGATCGTCGTGCTGACGCGGGACCGCTCGTTCGCCCCGCCGCCCGGAGTCCTCGCGGCGCCGTCGGTGGAGGAGGCGATCGAGAGGGCCGCGGGCCCGGAGGTGTTCGTCGCCGGCGGCGCCGAGGTCTACCGCTCGGCCCTGCCGCGGGCCGATCGCCTCGACCTCACCTTCGTCGACGCCGACGTTCCCGGCGACACCTTCTTCCCCGAGGTCGACTGGAGCGAGTGGCGGCTCGTCGAGGAGGAGCGGCATCCGCCCGGCGAGGGCGTCCCCTTCGGGTACCGCTTCGCGCTCTACGAGCGCGCGCCGGACGCGATATGATTCGTTTGACCCCGGGCTAAAAGACAGCCCCGGAAGGGGAGCTAATGAAGAACGTCGGTTGCCTCGCGGTGGTCGGAGTCCTCGTCGTCGTCGGCATCGTGGCGGCGATCGCCGGCGCCGGGGTCTACAACGGGCTGGTCACGGCGCAGCAGGCGGTCGACAGCCAGTGGGCGAACGTGCAGGGCGCCTACCAGCGCCGCGCCGATCTCATCCCCAACCTGGTGGCGACCGTCAAGGGCTCCGCCAACTTCGAGCAGAAGACGCTCGAGGACGTCGTCAAGGCGCGCGCCCAGGTCGGCCAGGTGAGCGCTCAGGCCAACCCGACCATCACCAACGACCCCCAGGCGCTGCAGCGCTTCCAGGCGGCGCAGGACAACCTGTCGGGCGCCCTCGGCCGCCTCCTGGTGGTCGTCGAGCGCTACCCCGAGCTCAAGTCGGTCGGCAACTTCACCAACCTCATGGTCCAGCTCGAGGGGACGGAGAATCGCATCAACGTCGAGCGCAAGCATTACAACGACGTCGCCCAGGCCTACAACACCAGGATCCACCGGGTGCCGGCGGCGTGGTTCATCGGCCTCCTGCGCTGGAGCTTCGCGCCCAAGGCCTACTTCCAGGCGGCGGCCGGCTCGGAGAACGCGCCCAAGGTCGATTTCGGCACCTGAAGGAGACCGCTCGGCCCTCCCCGGCACCGTGTCTATATAGACAGGGCGCCCTGGCGTAGCGTAGAAGTTCTCGGAATGGTTTATCGACGGTCCATCCGCACCCTCCTGGCCGTCCTGGCGCCGGCAGCCCTCGCCGCCCTTGCTGCGTTGGAGGTGACCGCGGCGGGCTGCGCCGGCGCGCGCGCGGAGCCGGTCGCCGATCTCGCCGCCCGGCGCGGCGATTTCCGCCAGCGCGTGCTCCTCACCGGCTCGCTCGAGAGCGAGCGGTCGACCGAGCTCAAGGTGCCGCAGACCCCGGTCTGGCAGCTCGAGCTCCGCGCCATCGTCCGGGACGGCACGCCGGTCGCCGCCGGCCAGCCGGTCGCCGAGTTCGACAACTCGCATTTCACCTCCGACCTCGAGGAGAAGCGGCTCTCGGCGGCCGAGAAGCGCAACGACATCGTCCGCCAGCGCGCCGAGGGCGAGTCCGCCGACGCCGAGAAGGCCTTCGCGGTCGAGGAGAAGCGCGCCGCGGCGGACAAGGCGCGGGTGAAGGCGGCGGTGCCGCACGGGCTGCTCTCCGAGCGCGACTACGAGGACCGCCAGCTCGACCTGCGCCGCGCCGAGGTCGAGCTCGCCAAGGCGGAGGCCGACCGCGAGGCGCACCGCCGGGCGAGCGCCGCCGACCTCGAGCTCAAGCAGATCGAGCTCGCCAAGGCGGAGCGCGAGATCTCGACCGCCGAGAGCGCGGTGACGACGCTGGTGCTCCGGGCGCCGCTCGCCGGCATCGCCTTCGTCGCCGATCATCCCTGGGAGGGGCGGAAGGTGCGCGAGGGCGACACCCTCTATCCCGGCCAGACCGTCGTCAGCCTGCCGGACCTCTCCTCGCTCGCCGTCGAGGCGGCGCTCTCCGACGTCGACGACGGGCGCCTGCGGCCGGGGATGCCGGCGCGCCTCACGCTCGACGCCTATCCCGACCGCAGCTATGCCGGCCGGGTGACCGCGGTCTCGCCGGCGGCCCGCGAATCGGCGCGCAGCTCGCTCCTGCGCACCTTCCAGGTCAAGGTCGAGCTGTTGGAAAAGGATCTCGCGCGGATGCGCCCCGGCATGTCGGTCAAGGTCG
Source organism: Thermoanaerobaculia bacterium (assembly GCA_036560825.1). GTDB lineage: Bacteria > Acidobacteriota > Thermoanaerobaculia > Multivoradales > UBA5704 > DATBQN01. The sequence goes on along the minus strand of DATBQN010000459.1, from coordinate 4,433 downwards.
AGGCGCTGGGGCCGGAGCAGGCGGGGGTGCTGCTGGCGCCGCGCGCCGCCCTCGACCTCGCGGCGGCGCCGCCGCGGGCGCTCCTGGCGCCCGGCGGCTCGGCGGCGGTCCGCCTGGGGAGCTGCGACGCCCTCGCCTGCGTCGTCCTCGCGGGGCTCGCTCCCGGCGACCGCCTGCGGCCCGCCCGGGCCTTCTCGCCTGCGGAGACGGGCTCGGCGGATCGCCGGCGCGACGACGCGGCGGGGGCGGGAGCTCAATGAGCGCGACGAGCGCGACGAGCGCGAAGACTGCGGCCCGCGGCCGGGGACGTCTCCGCTGGGGGATCGTGGCGGCCCTCCTCGCCGGCGCCGCGCTGTGGTGGTCGGCCGGCCGGGCGTCGGGCGAGCGGGAGAGCTGGGGCGAGGTGCGCCGCGCCGACCTGGTGCTCGGCGTCGACGTCCGCGGCACCCTCGCCGCGGTCGACTCGGCGGCCCTGGGACCGCCGGCGATCCCCGACCAGTGGAGCCAGAAGATCTCCTATCTCGCGCCCGAGGGGCGGGCGGTGCGCAAGGGGACGCCGGTCCTTCGCTTCGACTCCACCGAGCTCGCCAAGAAGCTCGTCGACCGCCTGGCGGAGCAGGAATCGGCCGAGCAGGAGCTGGAGAAGAAGCGCGCCGATCTCGAGCGGGGACGCCTGGACGACGCGCTGCACCTGGAGGAGGCTCGCGCCAAGGAGCGCAAGGCGGCGCTCAAGGTGGACGTGCCGCCCGAGCTGGTGGCGGCCTCCCAGCTCCGCCAGTCGCGCACCGACCTCGCCCTCGCCCGCCAGGAGATCGCCTACCTGACCTCCAAGCTGGGCTTCGCGCGGCGAGAGGGAGCGGCCGAGCTCGGCGCCCTGGTCGAGAAGCGCGACCGCGCCGCGGCGCGCGTCGCCGAGATCCGCGGCCAGATCGCGAGCCTGTCGGTGGCGGCGCCGCGCGACGGCGTCGTGGTCTACGTCGCCGACCACCGGGGCGACAAGAAGAAGGTGGGCGACTCCGCCTACCAGGGCGAGAAGGTGATCGAGATCCCCGACCTCCGCCGCATGCGGGCCGACGCCGAGATCGACGAGGCCGACCTGGCGCGGGTGGCGGTCGGCCAGGCGGTCACGCTGCGCCTCGACTCCCACCCCGACGAGCCGATCGAGGGGCGGGTGGCGACCATCCGCGGGGCGGTCACCGCGCGCTCCGACGCCGACCGGCAGAAGGTGGTCGAGGCCGAGCTGGCGCTCGATCACACCGACCCCCTCCGCATGCGGCCCGGCATGCGCTTCCGGGGGACGATCGAGGTGGCGCGGGTGCCGGGCGCGCTGGTCGCTCCCGCCGACGCCGTCACCGCCACCGCCGAGGGACCGGCCGTCCTCCGCGCCACCGCCTTCGGCCACGAGGTGGTCCATCCGCGGCTGGGACGCCACAACGATCGGCTGGTCGAGGTGCTCTCCGGCCTGGCGCCCGGCGACCGGGTGGCGCGTGCCGGCGCCGACGCGGGCGATGCGGGATCGGCCTCGGGACCCGCGGCGGGCTCTGCCACGGGGTCAACCATGAGATCGGGCGGATGAGGGGCTCGGGGCCGGTCGCCATCGCCCTCGGGCTCGTGGTGGCGCTCGCCGCGACCGCCTTCCTGCCGCGCGCCGGCCGCGGCCCCGGCGTGCCGGTCGCCACCGTCGCCCGCGCCCCCTTCGTCCAGGAGGTGGCGGCCGAAGGCAACCTGCGCGCCGTCCGCGCCACGCCCCTCGCCGTCCCGGCCGCCGCCGGGGACGCGCTGCGCATCGCCTGGCTCGCCGCCGACGGCACGCAGGTGCATGCCGGCGACGTCGTCGCCCGCTTCGATCCGACGACGATGGAGAAGAACCTGCGCGAGGCCGGCGACGACGTCGAGACGGCGCGCGTCAAGGCCATGAAGGCGCGCGCCGAGGGCGCCGCCGAGATGCGCAAGCTGCAGGGGGACGGCGAGATCGCCAACCTCGAGCTGCAGGGGGCGGAGCGCTTCCAGAAGAAGGACGAGACGATCTTCTCGCGCGCCGAGCGCATCGAGTCGGAGATCGACGGCGAGCTGGCGCACGCGCACGCCGACCACGCCGCCGCCGCCCAGCGGACGCGGAGCGAGCTCTCCCGCGCCGAGCTCGAGCTGATCGAGATCCAGCGCCGGCAGGCCGAGGCCAAGGTCGCCCGCGCCCGCGCCGGCCTCGAGGCGCTGACCCTGACGGCGCCGCACGACGGCATCCTCACCTTCCGCCGGGACTGGCGGCGCGAGATCGTGCGGGTGGGCGACACCGTGTGGCCCGGCGAGCCGATCGGCGACCTGCCGGACCTCTCGCGGCTCGAGGCCGAGGTCTTCGTCCTCGAGGCCGACGCCGGCGGCCTGGCGGCGGGAAAGCCCGCCACGGTGACGCTCGAGTCGGCGCCGGACGTCGTCTACCCGGCGACCGTGGCGCGGGTCGACACCCTGGCCAAGCCGCGCTTCCGCGGCTCGCCGGTGCAGTACTTCGCCGTCGTCCTCGCGCTCGCCCGCACCGACCCGGCGCGGATGAAGCCGGGGGCGCGCGTCGCCGCCCGGCTGACCCTGGACCGCCTGCCGTCCGCCCTCGCCGTGCCCCGCGAGGCGGTCTTCGAGCGCGACGGCAGGAGCGTCGTCTACCGCCGGCGCGGCGCCTCGTTCGAGCCGGTGCCGGTCGTCCTCGGCCCCACCGCGCGCGGCCGGGTGGTGATCCGCTCGGGGCTGGCGCCGGGGGACGAGGTGGCGCTCGGCGACCCCACCCGGACGGCCGCCCCCGCGGCGGGCAGCCCGGACGCGGGCTCGCCGGCGGCGAGGCCGGCGCCGTGACGCCGGCCGAGGCCTTCCGCTCGGCCCTCGACAGCCTCGCCGCCCACAAGCTCCGCTCGGCGCTCACCATGCTGGGGATGATCTTCGGCGTCGGCGCCGTGATCGCCATGCTGTCGATCGGCGCCGGCGCCGAGCGCCAGGCCCTGCAGATGGTCGAGCGCCTGGGGCTGCGCAACGTCCTCGTCCGCGCGCGGACCTTCAAGGACGACGAGCTCAAGGAGGTCCGCGCCAAGTCGCCCGGCGTCTCCGACCGCGACGCGGCGGCCATCCTCGACGGCGTGCCGGGGGTCGAGCTCGCCGCTCCGAGCGTCAAGATCGACCCCTATGCGGTGCTCTCGGCCGAGGGCAAGTCGCGCGGCGCCGCGGTCTACGGCGTCTCCGCCCGCCACGCCGAGCTCGCCCACCTGGTGCTCGCCGAGGGGCGCTTCATGGACCCGCTCGACGAGCGCACCCACGCCCAGGTCTGCGTCGTCGGGCCCGCGGTGCGGCGGGAGCTCTTCGGCTACGGGCAGGCGGTGGGGCGCGACGTCAAGGTCAACGACGTGTGGCTCGAGGTGGTGGGCGTCCTGGCGCCGACCGGCGGCGGCGACAGCTTCGAGGGGGTCGACGTCGGGTCGGTCGCGAGCGCCATCTTCCTGCCGGTGTCGACCGCCGAGCGCAAGTTCGCGCGCCCGCCGCTCGCCTCGCCGCTCGACGGCATCGTCGTCCACCTGCAGGAGGGGGTCTCCGGCTCCGCCACCGCGGCGGTGATCAAGGACCTCCTCGACCGCCTGCACGGCGGCGCCGCGGACTACGAGCTGGTCGTCCCCGAGGCCCTCCTCGAGCAGAGCCGCCGCACGCAGCGCCTCTTCGACGTGGTGATGGGGGCGATCGCCGGCATCTCGCTCCTCGTCGGCGGCATCGGCATCATGAACATCATGCTGGCCACCGTCCTCGAGCGCACGCGCGAGATCGGCGTCCGCCGCGCGGTGGGGGCGAAGCGCGCCGACATCCGCTTCCAGTTCATGGTCGAGTCCTTCGCCATCAGCCTGCTCGGCGGCGCGGTGGGCGTCGTCGTCGGGCTCGCCATCGCCCGCGGCGTCGCCGCCTACGCCGGCTGGCGGACCATCGTCACCCTCGCCTCGATCCTCGTCTCGAGCGGCGTCGCGATGGCGGTCGGCCTCGCCTCCGGGCTCTACCCGGCGACCCGCGCCGCCGCCCTCGACCCCATCGACGCGCTGCGCTACGAGTGATCGCGCCGGCGGGCTACAATCGAAACGGCTCGGCGACGCCGGAGGTACCCATGGCCTTGGAGCAGGAGCTGGAGACGTTCGAGCGCAGGCTGCCGGAGCTCAAGACGGAGCATGAGGGCAAGTTCGCGCTGGTCCGTCGCGATCAGGTGGTCGACGTCTTCACTAGCTACGAGGATGCGGTGAAGGCAGGCTATGCCCGATTCGGCCTCGATCCCTTTCTGGTGAAACAGATCCAATCGGTGGAGCAGGCTCAGTTCGTCTCGCGTTTCGTGGATCCCTGCGCGCTGGCGATCTGACGGCGCTCGAAGACCAGCCCCTCAGCCACGTCCGGTCCTCGTCTGCGATCGAAGGCTGGCATGC
>DATBQN010000458.1:0-3625 GCA_036560825.1 Thermoanaerobaculia bacterium | reverse complement strand
TTCCTGCCGCAGCGCATCACGCCGGAGCTGGTGGCGATCCTCCGCAAGCACCGGGTGTGGCTGTCGCTCCACTTCTGCCACGTCCGCGAGCTGATGCCCGAGGTCGCCGAGGCCTGCGACCTCCTCGCCGACGGCGGCATCCCGCTCGGCTGCCAGACGGTGCTGCTGCGCGGCATCAACGACTCGTCCGCGGCGCTGCGCGAGCTCTTTCATGGGCTGCTGCGGCTCCGCGTCCGCCCGTACTACCTCTACCAGTGCGACCCCGTCGTCGGCACCGCCCACCTGCGCACCCCGGTCGCCGAGGGCCTGCGGCTGATGGCCGAGCTCCGCGGCCACACCACCGGCTACGCGGTGCCGACCTACGTCATCGATGCCCCGGGCGGCGGCGGCAAGATCCCGCTCCAGCCCGAGACCGTGCTCGACCACGAGGGCCGCGCCTGGCGCCTGCGCAACTGGGAGGGGAAGACCTACACCTACGTCGACCCCCCGGAAGCGCGCGTCTAGTGGCACCGACGGCGCCGCTCGCGATCGGCCTGGTCTACGACTGCAAGGAGGACCACCTCGCCGCGGGCCTCGCGCCGCACGAGGTGATGGAGTTCGACAGCCGGGAGACGATCGACGGGCTCGCCGCGGATCTCGCCGCGCTCGGCCATCGGATCGCCCGCGTCGGGGGCGGCCTCGAGCTCGCCCGCCGGCTCGCTGCCGGCGAGCGCTGGGACCTCGTCTTCAACATCGCCGAGGGGGTCTCCGGGCGCTCGCGCGAGGCGCAGGTGCCGGCGATCTGCGAGCTCTTCGCGCAGCCCTACACCTTCTCCGATCCGCTCACCTGCGCCCTCACCCTCGACAAGCCGCTCGCCAAGCGGGTGGTGCGCGACCACGGCCTGCCGACCCCGCCCTTCGCGGTCATCGAGCGCGCCGAGGACGCCGCGGCGATCGATCTCGAGCCGCCGCTCTTCGTCAAGCCGGCGGCGGAAGGGAGCTCGAAGGGGATCGACGCGCGCTCCAAGGTCGAGCGCCGCGAGGACCTCGCGGCGACGGCGGCGGAGATGCTCGCAACCTTTCGCCAGCCTCTCCTCGTCGAGACGTTCCTCCCCGGGCGCGAGCTGACCGTGGGCGTCGCCGGCACTGGCGATGGAGCGCGGGTGATCGCCGTGATGGAGATCCTCTTCGTCGGCGGCGAGGACCGCGAGGCCTACACGGCGCTCAACAAGGGCGACTGGGAGAGGCGCATGTCCTACGCGCTCCTCGACGGCGAGCCGCTCGGCGCGCGGGCGCGCGAGGTCGCGCTCGGCGCCTACCGGGCCCTCGGCTGCCGCGACCTGGCGCGCATCGACCTCCGCTGCGACGCCGCCGGCGAGCCGCACTTCCTCGAGGCGAACGTGCTGCCGGGCCTCAACCCGAGGAGCGGCGACCTCCCCATCCTCTCGCGCCTGGCCGGCCACACCCACGCCGAGCTCCTCGGCCGCATCGTCGCGGCCGCGCGGGAGCGATGGGGGATCTGAGCCGCTGCCGGGTGCTCGTCGCCCACAACCCCGTCGTCCTCGACGAGGACGACCCGGCAACCGCCGACGTCCTGACGCAGGTCTCCGTCGTCGAGGAGGCGCTGGCGCAAGCGGGGGTGCCCTGCGAGCGCGCCGTGGTCACCGGCGGCCGCCCATGGGAGTCGCCGGCGATCGCCGCCGCCGCGCGCCGAGCCGTGCCGAGCTTCGGCGGCAGCCTGCGCGCCTTGCGCGCGAGCTCGGATGCCCAGCGCGAAACCCATCGCCCTGACGGCGCGACCACCGTCGTCTTCAACCTCGTCGAAGCGCCGCCCGGAGTGCCCGAGGTCCAGAGCGGGAACGCCGCCGCGCTCGAGCTGATGGGAATCCCCTTCACCGGCTCGGGGTCGTCGATGATCTGCCTGACCACCGACAAGCTGGTGACCCGCGCCGTGCTCGCCGCGGCGGGCCTCCCCGTGGCGCCCGGCGGGAGGCTCGACGCCGGCGCCGAGGTTCTCGCGCGAGTGCCGCCGCCCTGGATCGTCAAGCCCGCCTGGGAGGACGCCTCCGTGGGCCTCGAAGGGAACCCGGTCTGCGCGACGCGAGAGGCCGTGCTCGCCCGCGCCGCCGTCCTCGCCGAGCGCCTCCCCGGCGAGCCGGTCCTCGTCGAGCGCTTCCTCGCCGGCCGCGAGCTCAACGTCTCGCTCCTCTCCCGCGGCGACGTCGCCGGCGTCGAGGTCCTCCCCGTCGCCGAGATCGCCTTCGTCGACTTCCCCCCCGGCGTCCCGCCCTTCGTCGGCTTCGAAGCCAAGTGGCACACCAGCTCCTTCGCCTACACCCACACCCTCCGCCGCTTCCCCGACGAGGCCGTGGACGGCCCCTTCTTAGAGCGCGCCCGCGACCTCGCCCTAGCCGCCTGGCAGACCTGCGGCGGCGGAGAGGGCTACGGCCGGATCGATCTCCGCGCGGACGAAGAAGGCCGGCTCCACATCCTCGAGGTCAACGCCAACCCCTGCATCGATGCCGACGCCGGCTTCATGGCGGCGGCGGAGCGGGGAGGCTTGACGCGGCGGGATGTGATCGCGCGGATCGTGGCGGCGGCGCTCCGCTGACGCGATTCGCCTGGCCTGAGCAGACGCTCATCTCCTGCCAGGGCGGCTCGACCTGGGCAATCGCACCGCAGGCGCCCCTTCCCCCTGGGAGGGGGTTGGTTGGGACAGGGGGAAGGACGGGATGGGGGCGACTGACGCCAAGGAAGACTCCCGTGCCCGTGCCGCGGCACTGCTACGATCAACTCCGATGGATCTGACGCCGGCCGCTCGCAGGCTCCGCCGGACGATGACGGATGCAGAGCGCCATCTCTGGCGCCACCTCCGCCTGCGCTCTCCTGGATGTCAGATACCTCCGGCAGCTGGGGGTTGAGAGCGCGTTGGTAAGTGACTCTTAGGCGAGCGCGCCCCCATCCTTTCCTTCCCCCTGCCCCAACCCGCCCCCTCCCAGGGGGAAGGGACCCCGTCAGAATCCCTGCCGAGATCCACCTTCAACGGTTCGCTGGCGCTGTTCGACACCCTCGAGGCGTCAGCGACGCGGCCGGCCCGCGACGGCCGGGCGCGCGGCAGCTTCGTCTTCGAGGTCGGCGAGGGCGGCGGAATCGAGATCGGCTTGGACCGCCGAGCCGAGGATCTCGCGAAGGCGCACGACCTCGCCGACGACGAGCGTCGCGGGCGAGATCAATCCCCCTCGCTCCGCGATCTTGGAGATCGTGGCGAGCGTGCCGGTCAGGACCCTCTCGCCTTGCATCATGCCGCGCTCGATCGCGGCGGCCGGGGTCTCTGGTTTGCGGCCGTGGGCGATGAGGAGGTCGGCGATCTCCATCAGATGACCGGCGCCCATTAGGACGACGAGGGTGTCGATGCGCGCGAGAGCCGCCCAGTCATGGTCGTCCTCGGGCGTTCCCGCCGCGTGGCCGGTGATGACAGAGAAGCCGGTGGCGACGCCGCGGTGGGTTAGCGGGATGCCGGCGCGGGCGGGGACCGCTACGGCGCTGGTCACTCCCGGCACGACCTCCCAGGGAACCCCGGCGGCGACGCAGGCCGCCGCTTCCTCGCCGCCGCGGCCGAAGACGAACGGATCGCCGCCTTTCAGGC
>DATBQN010000457.1:0-5116 GCA_036560825.1 Thermoanaerobaculia bacterium | reverse complement strand
TACTTCGGCATGATCGTATGGGGCTCGTCAGAGTCCTTGGAGTCCTTGGAGTCCTTGGCGTCCTTGCCGCCCTTGGCGTCCTTGGGCGCCGTCACCAGCAGCAGCCAGTCGCCGCTCGGCGAGAGCGCGGCGTCGACGATTTTCAGCTTGTCGCCGAGGTAGAAGGGGAGCGGCGGGCGCGTCGCGTCGGTCCGCTGGGCGGCGCGGTCCTCGGCGCGCGCGGCGTCGCGGTCGCTCTTGCGCTTGCGCAGCACGTCGAAGAGGCGGAGCTGCTCGGCCTTGAGATAGGTCGGATCGTCCTCGTCCGCCGGGTCCTTCGCCAGCCGCACGTCGACCGGCTGCGAGACGAGCCCCGTGGCGAGGTCGAAGACGAAGAAGCCGTCGCCGCGGCGGAAGGAGATCCGCTGATCGCCACGCTGGTCTCCGGTCATGAAGCGCGGCTCGCGCTCCTCTTCGGCGGTGCGCGTGAGCTGCCGCGACTTGCCGGTCGCGGCGCTCTTGAGGAACAGGTCGCCCTGCCAGGCGTAGACCTTCCACTTGCGGTCGCGGCTCCAGTCGCCGCCGGGCGCGTCGGCGGTTCCCTTCTCGGCCGGCGGTACCACCCGCGGCGTACCCGACCGGAGGTCGAGCCGCACGAGGTCGCGCAGCTCCTCCCAGGGCCGCTTGCGCTCGTAGTAGACGGCGCGCCCGTCGTCGCCCCAGTAGGCGTGCTCGGGCGGATTGCCGATCCAGTCGGCGGCGGCCATGATCTGCTCGAGGGTGACCGCGGGCGACCCTGAAGACCCCGGAGCCGGCGGCGGCAGGGCGCGGGCGGGGAGGGCGAGGAGGGGCGCGGCGAGCAGCAGGGTGGTGGCGCAGAGGCTCTGACGAATCGTCATGTCGGGCGATCCTCGGGCGGGCGATGGCGGCGGCGGCCTCGGCGGGATGCAGGGGAGGCCGGCGCTCGCTGCCGCGGGTCAAAAAACGGTGGGGAGCCTATCGCAGCGGGCCTCTATCCAGCGGGCTCCCTCAAGTGCTGCCATTTCCTGTGTGCCACGGGTTCCTTCCCCCTGGGAGGGGGCGGGTTGGGGAAGGGGGAAGGCCAGGATGGGGGCGGCTTGCGCTACGAGAACCTCCGAGCCCGCCCCCCTCCTTTCCTCCCCCCTGTCCCAACCCGCCCCCTCCCAGGGGGGAGGAACGCGAGATCCGTCGCTCTCTCGACCCATGCCCTTGTCGGTTTGAGTCGCAGCTTCGCTACCGGACGCTCGCGGCGAGCGTCGTCTCGCTGGTCTGGGCGGTGACTTCCGCCCCGCCGCGCTCGACCCCGCGCCACTCCATCACCACGAGCGTGCGGTCGTCCTCCGGCGGCCGGTCGCCGGCGTGCCGCGCGATCGCCTGGAGCAGGCGGTCGCGCACGGCGGCGGCGCTGTCGCAGGGCCCCTGGAGCGCTGCGAGCGTCGCCTCGTAGCCGAAGGGCTGGCCGTCGGGGGCGGGGGCCTCGATGAGGCCGTCGGAGAGCCAGACGACGACGTCGCCGGGCTCGAGGGCGAGGGCGCGGCGGTCGTAGAAGGCGCCGAGGCCGCCCAGGGCCGAGCTGGGGAGGAGGATCTCCTGCACCTCGCCGCGGCGGAGGAGGTAGGTCGGGGGATGGCCGGCGTTCCAGATCTCCAGGGTGCCGGCGGCGAGGTCGACGAGCGCCAGGGTGGCGGTGACGAAGGAGCGCGTCTCGACGTCGGCGCGGACGAGCCGGTCCAGCCGCCGGAGGATCGCCTCGGGGCTGGCGCCGTCCTCGATGAGGATGGAGAGGGCGCTCTTGATCATCGCCATGCGGAGGCCGGTCGAGAGGCCGTGGCCGGAGACGTCGGCGATGAAGACGGCGAGGCGCCCGGGCCCGCGGTCGAGGACGTCGAAGTAGTCGCCGCCGATCGCCGCCGAGGGCTCGAAGAGGGTGGCGAACTCGACCCCGCCGCCCGCCGGGAGGTCGGTCGGGATGAGGCTCTGCTGGAGGTCGCGGGCGATGGCGAGCTCCTTGTCGATGGCCTCCTTCTGCCCCGCCGCGGCGACCAGGGTCTCGAGGTTCCCCGCCATCTGGTTGAACGAGCGGTGGAGGGCCCCCACCTGGTCCCGGCGCCGCACCGGGATGCGCGCCGAGAAGTCGCCCGCCTGCACCGCGGCGGTCGCCCGGCTCATCCGGTTGACCGCCCGCGAGAGGCCGACGATCATGAAGAGCGCCATCACCGTCGCCGCGAGGTAGAGGTCGAAGAGGAGGAAGGCGAGGGCGATGAGCGCTCCCCAGGCCGCCGAGTCGACCTCGGCCGAGCTCGAGAAGAGGTGGCGGACGAGGATGCGCGGCGTCGAGCGGAGGGTGACGTCGAGGGGGGCCTCCGCCGGGGTAGCCGCAGGGGTCGGAGCGGCGCCGGCCGCCGCCGCCCTGGTCGCCACCGCCGGTGCCGCTCCGTCCAGCCGGCGGAGCTGGCTGGCGCGCTCGCCCCAGTAGAGGAAGGGCTCGTCCCACAGCCGCTGCCCCTCGGAGCGCCGCTTGAAGAAGGTCTCGGCCGCCCCCACCGCCCGCTCGCGGTGGATGCGCTGCAGCGGCAGGTTGAGATTGTGCCACTGGAGGCGGGTGACCTGCCCCGCCTCCGGCTCGTCCGGCCGCACCAGCTCGACCCACACGCCGCTCGCCTCGGAGAGCGCCTCCTCCAGGGTGCCGGTGTAGAGGACCACGGCGCCGACGCCCCGGCGGGCGGCCGCCCCGGCGAGGGTGACGCCGCCGTGGAAGTCCGGCACGTAGGGCACCATGTTCTCGCGCCGTCCGCTCCGCGGCATGGCGCAGAGCTCGGCGAGATGGGCCGGCCAGGCGGCGGGGGCGCGCGGGTCGCCCGCCACGCGCCGTCCGTCGCGGTAGTAGCCCACGGCGAGGCCCGCGCTCTCCCCGGCGACGGGCTTCCCGGTGACCGCGAAGGAGCGGGCGCGCTCGGCGGCGAGGCTCTCGATCTCGAGGGCGAAGGTGCGCGTCGCGTCGCGGTAGAGATGGCCCATGAAGAAGCCGGCGAGGAAGTAGGCGCCCACGACGAGCAGCAGGAGGGCCATGAAGATGGGGAGCACGCCGATGAGGAAGTAGGAGAAGGCGAGCCGCCGGCTCACCTTCCACAGGAAGGCGCGGAAGGAGCGGATCGCGAGCCAGAAGAGGACGAGGACCGACGCCGCGGCGAGCGCCAGGCGGGCGAGCGTCGTCACGTACGGCAGGCCGGCTGCGGCGAGGATCACGAGGACGGCGAGCGCGACGATCGCAACGAGCCGGGCGATCGCAGGCGTCGCGGGCATCGCGAGGGCGCGGCGGCGGGGGGGTCGCTCGGTCACGGTAGGAGGGCGAGGCGCCGCGTCCGCTCCGGTCGCAGGCCCCCCGGGGACTACGGCGGAGTCCGGGCCGAGGTTTCCGCGAGGGGTCCCACGACGATTCCGGGTAGAATCGCAGGGCCGGTGCCCCGGCATCTTAGCGCGAAGCCGCGCGCGTCACGGAGAGCCCGTTTCGAGGAGACCGTCCCGTGTCCAGGATCCCCCGCTCCCAGGAGCACCTGAAGACCGCCTTCACCGCCGAGGCGGCGAGCGCCGCCCGCTTCCGCGCCTATGCCGATCGGGCGGGGCGCGACGGCCTCCCCAACGTCGCCAAGGCCTGGCTGCGGCTGGCCGCGGCCAAGGACCGCCTCGCCGTCGCCCTCCTCGAGGCGGCGGAGGAGGTGCGCGGCAAGGACACCGACATCGCCCAGGCGGTGGCCGAGGAGCGCTACGAGAACGACGTCCTCTATCCGAAGATGATCAAAGACCTCGGCCAGCCGGCCGCCGACGCGCTGCTCGAGGTGGTCGCCGCGCAGAAGGATCACCTGCGCCAGCTCGAGGCCCTGCGCGAGGCCCTGGGCGCCTCGACGGGCGACGTCGGCCTGCCGGTCGAGGTGGACCAAGGGGCGGCGCGAGGGTAGCGAGAAGCAGCCGGTCGCAGGGAGCGGAAATCATTGCCGGCGTTGGGTTTAGCAAGCTTGTGACCGGCGGTCACAAGTGCTAGACTGGCCTCGCCTGAAAGGACTTCCCCCATGAACATCGTCGGAGAAAGCTGGGTCACCACCAAGTTCGAGAACCTGGAGGACTGGGCGCAGCGCAACTCCTTCTGGCCCTTCCCCTTCGGCACCGCCTGCTGCGCCATCGAGTTCATGTCGACGCTCTCCTCCCACTACGACGTGGCGCGCTTCGGCTCGGAGGTGGTGCGCTTCTCGCCGCGGCAGAGCGACGTGCTCCTCGTCGCCGGCACCATCAACGACAAGATGGGCCCGGTCCTGAAGAAGATCTACGACCAGATGGCGGACCCCAAGTGGGTCATCTCGATGGGCGCCTGCGCCTGCTCGGGCGGCTTCTACCGCGCCTACCACGTGATGCAGGGGATCGACGAGATCATCCCCGTCGACGTCTACGTGCCGGGCTGCCCGCCGACCCCGGAAGGGCTCATCTACGGCATCCTGCAGCTCAAGGAGCGGGTGATGCGCGACCGCAAGAAGCTCCGCGCGCGAGCCAAGCTCAGGGCAGAGGCCGCGGAGGGCGAATCCCAGGAGGTCCCGGCTCGTGTCGACGATCGCGCCGCCACCCCCGCCTGAGACGGCGACTGCTCCCGCGGCCGGCGGCGAGCTGGCGGCCCTGGCGGGGGTGCTGGCGAGGTTCCCCGCCGGCAGCATCACGCCGCAGGAAGGCCTCGACCAGCCCACCTGGATCGTGCGCCGCGAGATCCTCGCCGAGCTGGCGAAGGCGCTGCGCGACGACCCGGCGACGCGCTTCGACCTCATGCTCGACCTCGCCGGCGTCGACTTCCCCGACCGCACGCCGCGCTTCGACGCCGTCTACCACCTCTACTCGATCCCGCGCGCCGCGCGCCTGCGGCTCAAGGTCCCGGTCGACGACACCGATCCCATCCCCTCGCTCATCCCGGTGTGGAAGGCGTGCGACTGGTTCGAGCGCGAGCTCTACGACATGTTCGGCCTGCGCATCGACGGCCATCCGAACATGCGCCGCATCCTCTGCCACGAGGGGTTCGAGGGCCACGCGCTGCGCAAGGACTACGACCCGGCGCGGCGCTGGATCCTCACCGAGGACA
>DATBQN010000456.1:0-9103 GCA_036560825.1 Thermoanaerobaculia bacterium | reverse complement strand
CTACATCACGGGCACCATCCACTCTCCGGAGACCGGCGCGCCCACCGCGCTGATGGAGCTCGCTTATCGCCTGGCGGTCGACGAGAGCCCCTACGTGCGCGCCATCCGCGAGCACGTGATCACCCTCATCACGCCGGTCGTCGAGGTCGACGGCCGCGACCGCATGGTCGACGTCTATCGTTGGCATCTCGCGCATCCCAAGACGCACCCGCCCCTCCTCGTCTACTGGGGCCACTATGTCGCGCACGACAACAACCGCGACGCCATGGGGATGACGCTCTCGCTCTCCCGGCAGGTGCTGGACACCTACCTCGGCTGGCACGCCCAGGTGCTCCACGACCTCCACGAGTCGGTGCCGTTCCTCTACGACAACACGGTGGGCGACGGCCCCTACAACGCCTGGGTCGATCCCATCCTCACCAACGAATGGCAGCTCTTCGGGTGGTCGAACGTGGCGCAGATGGGCAAGCTCGGGATGCCGGGGGTCTTCACCCATGGCGACTTCGACACCTGGAGCCCGGGCTACCTGATGTTCCTGGCGGCGATGCACAACGGCGTCTCGCGGCTCTACGAGACCTTCGGCAACGGCGGCGCCGATACCGAGACGCGCGAGGTCGGCCCCAACGAGACCTCCCGCACCTGGTATCGCCAGGACCCGCCGTACCGGTCGGTCTCCTGGTCGCAGCGCGACAACAACAATTACGAGGAGACCGGCCTCCTCGTCTCGCTGGCCTTCGTGGCGGAGAACCGCGAGCTGCTGCTGCGGAACTTCTGGGAGAAGGGCAAGCGCTCGATCGCCAAGCCGGAGCGGGAGGGACCGGCGGCCTACGTCCTGCCGGCCGACGACCGGCGGCCGGGCGCCCAGGCCGAGCTGCTCCGGGTGCTGCAGCGGCAGCACGTCGAGATCTCGCGCGCCGACCGGCCGTTCACGGTGACCGTGGAGAGCGAGGCCAAACCGTCCGACGCCGGTTCGAAGAGCGCGGAGCCGAAGCCCGATGGCACGAGCAAGGACGCGACCCCGGAGCGGGCGCGCACGCCGCGAACCTTCCCCGCCGGCAGCTACGTCGTGCGCATGGACCAGCCCTTCAGCCGCGCCGCCGACGCGCTGCTCGACCGCCAGTACTGGAGCCCCAACGATCCGCAGAAGCATCCGTACGACGACACCGGCTGGAGCTTCCCCGCGCTCTTCGACACCGAGGCCGTCCGCGTCACCGACCGCGGAGCGCTCGCGGCGCCGATGAGCCGCGTCGAGGCGCTGGCTCCCGTCCGCTCGCATGGCGGCATCACCGGCGGCGGCCCCGTGCTCGCCGTCGCCCAGCGGGGGGACGACGCGATGCTCACCCTCCGCTACGCGCTCGGGGACGCCGCGGTCGAGGCCGCGGCCGCGCCCTTCCGGGCCGCGGGGCGCGACTACCCGCGCGGGACCTGGCTGGTGCGCGAAATCTCGAGCGATGCCCGAGCCGCCGTCGAGCGCGCCGCGGCGGAGGCCGGCGTCGCCGTGGAGGCGATCGCCGCGCCGGCCGCGCCGAAGGTCGCGACTCGGCCGGTCGCCAAGCCGCGCCTCGCGCTCCTCCACACCTGGCTCGACACCCAGACCGAGGGCTGGTGGCGCCAGCGCCTCGACGGGCTGAAGATCCCCTACCGCTACATCAGCACCCAGGACGTCGCGGCCGACGCCAACCTCGCGGCGAGCTACGACGTCATCCTCTTCCCGCCGGTGGGGGTCGAGGACCCGCTGCGCATCGTCAGCGGCCTGCCGATGTGGGGCGAGCCGATGCCCTGGAAGACGACGCCGGAGACACCCAACCTCGGACGCATCGCCTCGACCGACGATCAGCGGCCCGGCCTGGGGTTCGGCGGGCTCGACCACCTGCGCCGCTTCGTCGAGGAGGGGGGCCTCCTGGTCGCCGTCGACGACACGGCGCGCCTGCTCATCGCCACCGGGATGGCTCCGGGCGTGCGCGTCGTTGACCCCAAGAGCCTGCGCGTCGTCGGCAGCGTGCTCGAGGCGCGCTTCCCCGACGCCGCCTCGCCGATCGCCGACGGCCTCGGCGACCGCCTGTCCGTCTACAGCGCCGAGGGCCTGAGCTTCGAGCTCAGCCAGGCGGCGGAGGGCGGCTGGCCCGAGGAGGAGAGCGAGCGCCCCACCGGCCGCGGCGGCCCCAAGGACAGGGACTCGCCGCAGGGGCGGCCGGTCCAGCCGTCGCCGGCGCCGCCGAAGGTCGAGCGCTGGGAGGCGCGGCCGCTCACCGTCGAAGAGCTGCGCCACAATCCCCTGGCGATCCCCGAGGCGCTCCGCCCGCGGGCGCTGCTGCGCTTCGGCGACGCCGACGATCTGCTCGTCTCAGGGCTCCTCGAGCACGGCGGCGAGCTGGCGCGCCGCGCCGCCGTCGTCGAGGTCCCGCTCGGCAAGGGGCACCTGCTGCTCTTCGCCATCAACCCCATCTGGCGTGGCTCGACGGTCGGCAGCCATCCTCTGGTGTGGAACGCGATCCTCCAGCACCGGTCCTTCGCGCCGGCGTCGCCGTCCACCGGGCAGCCCGCGGCGCGCGCGGTCCGGTGAACGGCGGAGTCGGGGTCTCCTAGCCGCCGTAGTACTGCGCGTGGACGTACACGCCCGTCACGGCGTTGTAGACCAGGTACCACCCGGGGTGATCGGGGTCCTCGTAGATCACGAAGTCGTCGCCGCAGTTCCAGCACCAGTCGGCGCACAGGGGCCAATCCTGGGCGGCGATCTCGAAGAAGAAGCCGCCCGGCAGCCAGAACCGGTGGAGCCCGAGATCGAAGCGGGTGACCCGGTAGTGGAAGGAAGGCCCGACGTGAGCGAAGCGGCCGTGCGCGAACGGCCTCGCCAGATGGAGGCGCGGGTCCTCCGGCCGCTCGTGCCCGTACCAGCGGTTGCCATCGACGTGGGGGGTGCGGTTGACCTGCCCGCCTTGGAGGCGCTGGACCTCCGGCGCCGCGCCCCGCGGAGGGCGCGCCCGCGGCGGCGGTGGTACGTGGCCCTGGTTGGCGTGGGGCCGGTTGTGCGCATCGGGCCGATCGTGCCCGGGCTGCGCCGAGAGCGGCAGGACGGCCAGGACGGCGAGGGCGAGAAGCAGAGACAGGCGTCGTTTCATGGGTTCCTCCCCGGAGGGGCGATCGAGCGTTCCGGTTCCTGACCGGAGCTCCCGGGGAATTTGATTCAAGATGTGGGCCCGGAGGGGGCCTGGACCGCGCCCGCGAAGCGCAGAACGGCCGGTCCGGAGTGACCCGGACCGGCCGTCTCTTAGGTGCTGGGGAGCCGCACTCGGGGTGCGGCCGGCAACTACTCTAGTACATGCCGCCCATGCCGCCGCCGCCCATGCCGCCCATACCGCCGCCCTTCTCCTCCTTCTCCTTGATGTCGGAGATCAGGGCCTCGGTGGTGAGCATCAGGCCGGCGATGGAGGCGGCGTTGATCAGCGCGGTCTTGGCCACCTTGGCCGGATCGATGACGCCCGCCTTGACCAGGTCCTCGTGCTTGCCGGTGACGGCGTTGAAGCCGCGGTTGCCCTTGCTCGCCAGCAACTCCTTGACCACGACCGACCCCTCCTCGCCGGCGTTGTTGGCGATCTGGCGGGCCGGCTCCTCGAGGGCGCGGCGCACGATGTTGACGCCCACCTTGACGTCGCCCGTTGCCTCGACCTTCTCGACCGCACCGATGGCGCGCAGCAGCGCCAAACCACCACCCGGCACGATGCCCTCCTCGACCGCCGCCTTGGTGGCGTGCATGGCATCCTCGACGCGGGCCTTCTTCTCCTTCATCTCGGTCTCGGTCGCGGCGCCAACCTGGATCACGGCGACCCCGCCGACCAGCTTGGCGAGCCGCTCCTGCAGCTTCTCGCGGTCGTAGTCGGAGGTGGTCTCCTCGATCTGGTTGCGGATCTGCTTGACCCGGCCGGCGATCGTCTCCCGCCGCTTGGCGTTGTCGGAGTCGGTGACGATCGTCGTCTCATCCTTGGTGAGCACGATCTTCTTGGCGTCGCCGAGGTCCTCCCACTTGACGTTCTCGAGCTTGATCCCGAGGTCCTCGGTGATGACCTGGCCGCCGGTCAGGATGGCGATGTCCTCGAGCATCGACTTGCGGCGGTCGCCGAAGCCCGGCGCCTTGACCGCGGCCACGTGCAGGGTGCCGCGCAGCTTGTTGACCACCAGGGTGGCCAGCGCTTCGCCCTCGACGTCCTCGGCGACGATCAGCAGCGGACGGCCCTGCTTGGCCACCTGCTCGAGCAGCGGCAGGACGTCCTTCATCGAGCTGATCTTCTTCTCGTTGAGCAGGATCTTGGCGTTCTCGAACACCACCTCCATGCGCTCGGCGTCGGTCACGAAGTAGGGAGAGAGGTAGCCGCGGTCGAGCTGCATGCCCTCGACCACCTCGAGCGTGGTCTCGAGCCCTTTGGCCTCCTCGACCGTGATCACGCCGTCCTTGCCGACCTTCTCCATCGCCTCGGCGATGATGCGGCCGATCTCCTCGTCGTTGTTCGCCGAGATGGTGCCGACGTGGGCGATGTCCTTGCCTTCGACCGGCTTGGACATCTTGTCGATCGCCTCGATGGCGGCCTTGACCGCCAGCTCGATGCCACGCTTGATCTCCATCGGGTTGGCGCCCGCGGTGACGTTCTTCGAGCCCTCGCGGTAGATCGCCTGGGCCAGCACGGTCGCGGTGGTGGTGCCGTCGCCGGCCACGTCGGAGGTCTTCGAGGCGACTTCGCGCACCATCTGCGCGCCGATGTTCTCGAGCGGGTCGCCGAGCTCGATCTCCTTGGCGACGGTGACGCCGTCCTTGGTGATGGTCGGCGAGCCGAACTTCTTTTCGATGACGACGTTGCGGCCCTTGGGGCCGAGGGTCACCTTGACCGCGTCGGCCAGCTTGTTGACGCCCCGGAGGATGGCCGCACGGGCGTCTCCGGAGTAAGTGATCTGTTTGGCCATGGTCTGCTCATGCCTCCTCAGGTGTCACGAAATGAAAAGTCGGATCCGAGATGCCTTCGGGTCGTCGTCGCGGCGGGATCACTTCTTGCCGTTCACCACGGCCAGGATCTCGTCCTCGCGCAGGATGACGTAGTCCTGATCGTCGATCTTGATCTCGCTACCCGAGTACTTGCCGACCAGGACCCGGTCACCCTTGTGGACGTCCATCGGCAAGCGCTTCCCTTCGTCCGACAGCTTGCCCGGCCCGACGGCGATGACCTCGGCCTCCTGCGGCTTCTCCTTGGCGGTGTCGGGGATGATGATGCCCCCCCGCATCTGCTCCTCCTGCTCCATGCGCTTCACCACGACCCGATCGTGCAACGGACGAATGTTCACGGCGGCTACCTCCCGAAGACGGTTAGACGGGAATGGGCGGTCCGGTGTAGCTCACCGTCCGCTGTTAGCACTCGGGAGAGGTGAGTGCTAACAGGGTAGGTACCCGGCGCGGCAATGTCAAGGGTCGCCCGGACGTTCCCGGCGTAGAATCCGCCTCGGCGCGAGGAGGCGCGAGTGAAGAACATCCTGCAGGGGCTGTGGAAGCGCGGCGGCACGGCGCCGTCGGGGCCGCTCGGCGAGGACGGCCGGCTGGCGAGCGACCTCTGGGTCGATCAGCCGGGCGCCGCGGAGCGCATCGCCGCCTGGCGGCGGAAGGGGGAGATCGGCGAGGGCGAGGCGGCGGCGCTGGCGCACTTCGTCGACGACGGCTACCTGACCTTCGACGGCGGCTTCCCCGCGGCGCTCTTCGACGACTTCGCGGCGGACGTCGACCGCGCCTGGCGCGAGCGGCCTCCCGACCTCGCCTGGGCGCGCGAGGGCCTGCTGCGCTCGTTCGCCTATGCCGACGAGGGGCGCGACCGGCGCGCCTCGTACCGCATCGCCGACTTCCACTCGCACTCGCGGGCGGCGCGTGCGCTCTTTCTCTGGCGGCCGATCTTCGACTACGTCGAGCGCATCCTTGGAGCGAAAGCGGGCGAGAAGGCCGTCGCCACGCAGTCGCTCTACTTCGAGTACGGCAGCCAGCAGGCGCTCCACCGCGACCCCATCTTCGTGCAGATGAAGCCGCCGTCGCATCTCGTCGCCGCCTGGATCGCCCTCGAGGACATCCACCCGGACAGCGGGCCGCTCGTCTACGTCCCCGGCTCGCACCGGCTCCCCTACTACGAGTTCTCGCCCGGCGAGCACCGCTTCGACGTCACCCGCCACGGCGCCGCCGAGTCCGAGGCGATGGCGGCCTTCGACCGCGAGCAGGTGCGCGCGGCGGGCCTGCGCACCGAGGCCCTCACCTGCCGCCGCGGCGAGGTGCTCCTCTGGCACGCCTCGCTCCTCCATGGCGGCTCGGTGGTCGCCGACCCGGCGCGGACGCGGAGGAGCTTCGTCGTCCACTTCTCGACCCTCGCCGACTACAGGCTGCGCAACCAGAACCTCATCGAGCAGGTGGTGGGCGAGGACGGCCGGCCTGCCGAGCGGACGCGGATCTTCGAGACCGAGACGGTGCTCGAGGCCGACGGCTGCCACGGCTTCGACAGCCCCATTCGCGACTATCGGCCGCCGCCCCGCTGAGGCCTCAGGGCTTCAGAGCGTGGGCGAGCCGGCGACGAAGGCGGCCGCCAGGGTCCCCAGGCCGCTCGGCACGGCGAGCGACACCTCGTCCCAGCGGAAGTCCTCGGCGCGGAGGCGCGAGCGGCGGGGGTCGGCGAGGTCGATGGGCTCGCCCGGCGGGGCGGCGAGCCGGTAGAGCCGGAGGTCGCGGAAGCGGGGGCGGAAGAGCCGCTCCCAGTCCCACAGGTAGCGGTTGGCGCGGTGGACGCCGCCGGCCCGCTGCTGCTCCATCATCTTGTCGTCGACGATCGGCGGCACCGTGGCGAGGAAGACGCCGTCGGCGGCGAGGGCGCGGCGCGCGCCGTCGATCGCCGCCGCCGGATCGGCGAGATGGGCGAGGAGGTTCGCCGCCACGACGAGACCGAAGGGCGCCTCACCCAGCGGCCGCGGCGGGTCCTCGGCGCGGCCGGCGACGAAGCGCACGCGCGGGCCGCCGAAGCGCTTGCCGGCATAGGCCAGGCTCCGCGCGTCGGGGTCGAGGCCGACGACCTCCTCCGCTCCCGCGCGGGCGAGCTCCGCCGCGCCGTAGCCGGTGCCGGTGCCCAGATCGAGCACGCGGCGGCCTCCGGCATAGCGGGCGGCGAGACGGTAGGCGGCGAGGTGCGCCACGAAGAGGTCGTTGGGCGCCGCCGGCGACACCCCGCCGCGCGCGGGCAGCCCGGCGGCGAGCCGCCGCAAGGCGTTGCCGGCGCGGGCGGCGGCGCGGGCGAGGGAGTCGGCGGGCATGTCGGCGGAGCGGGGCGCAGGCGCAGTCTATCGCGGCATATTGCGATCGGCCGATCGCCGGGAGGGGCGAGCCTCAGCGCGCCGCTGGGGCTGCGCACGCTGGAGGCTCGAGCGAGAGCACGGAGGGGACGCGATCCGGCGCCGCCAGGCGGAGCATCCCGTAGCCGATCCCGGCGAGGCCGTCCATGAGCCCCGGCGTCTCGACGCGGAGCGGGATGCCGCAGAGGAAACCGAACTCCTCGATGCTCGCGAGAGTGCTCGACGTCTTGCTGTGGAGCTCCTTCGCCCACCGCGGCTCGCCGAGGCGGCGGCTCGCCTCGAGGAGGAGCTCGAGACTCCCCAGGTCGCCGTGACAGAGGCAATGGTTCGAGCCGAAGCCATAGCGCAGCGTCGTCTCGAGCGCGTTCCGGGCATCGTCCGCGATCGCCGGGTCGTCGAGATGCCGCAGCAGCTGGAGCCGGGTGAGCCCGATCCCGCACGCGCCGTGGCACCAGGCCGCCATGTAGCGCGGCGGCGGCTCTTCCTCGCCGTCGGCCGCGAGAGGCATCCGGAGATCCGGCCAGTTCATCGCCTTCGGCGAGTAGAGAGCGGCCTCGAACGCGAGGGCGCCCGCGGCGACCTCGCGGAAGCGTGCGTCGCCGGTCGCGCCGTAGAGCTCGCCGAGGGCCCAGGCGAAGCCGGAGGCGCCGTGCGAGACACCGGTCAAGGGCCGATAGGGCGAGGAGACGGTCAGCCACCCGAGCCCGGCGCCGAAGGGCCGCGCGGTCTCGACGAGGCGATCCCCCATGCGCCGCGCCAGCTCGAGAGCGTGCGCCGAGCCCGTCGCCCGGTTGACCCCCAGCAGGGTGACGATCCCGCCGGCGCAGCCGCGGGTCAGGTCGAGAGCGCGATCCTCGGCGATGCGGGCCTCGATGAGCGGCAGTATCGACATCGCCTCGGCGACCAGATCCTCCCGCCCCCAGAGGAAACCGACGTGGAGCCAGGCGTACAGCAAGCCGCTCCAGCCGTTGAAGGAGCCGAGGAAGGGGCTGCGGCTCCGCCGCTCCTTGAGCCGGCGGAGGGAGGCTAGAGTCCCCTCGACGAGGGATCGGTGGGAGTCGATCTCGAGCACGGCGTCGAGATAGGCCAGGAAGAGGGCGATGCCCGGCAGGCCGCTGTAGAGGTCCATCTCCAGAGGGTGCAGCGACCAGCCCGCTTGCATCGTCTCGTTCAAGCCGATCCACGCGCATTCGCCGTCGCGCCTCTTGGCGAGGCGCGCCAGGCGGTCCGCCACCCGCTCGGCTACCGCGAGGAGCTGCTGGTCGCCAGCCCCTCCCGGGGCGATCTCTCGGCTCGGCTCGCCGTAGCCGGGGATGGTGTGGCCGGTCTGGATCGCGAGGGCGGTAAGAGATCCCTTCACATACCAGAGCTGCTCGCCGAGGTCGTCCTCGCCAAATCGCTCGAGGCGGAGCCGGACCATTTCGAGGCCCGAGCGGGCGAGGGCGCCGGGAAGCCGCCGCCCGCCCGCCGTCCACAGGTCGCGGGAGCCGGCCTGCGCGGTGAAGAGCGGGATGTCCCCCCGCCAGAGATCCTCCACCTCGTGGGGGATCACCCGGATCGCGAGGTCGGCGAAGTGGCTGCTCTCGAGCCCGTACCAGAGGCGATCGAAGTGCCGGTCGCGATCGAGCGCGTCACGGAGGAGGTCGGGGTGATAGCTCTCTTCGAGCAGCAGTGCGTAGGTCTGGCTCGTCCGCAGGATCACCCGCACCTCGGTCTCCGCCCATCCTTGGAGGTGATCGAGGAGCTC
>DATBQN010000455.1:0-5826 GCA_036560825.1 Thermoanaerobaculia bacterium | reverse complement strand
GTAGGCGTTCGCTGGATTCGGCTTGTAGAGGACGACGCGGTCCTCGACGAAGAGCTTGTAGAAGGCGTCCATGGGGCCGATCGAGGAGACGTTGCCGGCGCCCAGCACGAGGGCGACGCCGCCGCTGGCTCCGGCTGCCCGTTCGGTCCGGTCATAGGCGGGCGCCAGCGCCTCGGGGAGGTTGTCGCGGATCACCCCCGCCTCCATCCACGCCTCGGCGGTGACACCGGGGTAGAAGAGCCGGTCGTAGAGGTCCTGCGGGAAGATGCGCGCGGCGAGCCGATCGCCGCCACGATCGGCGCCGCCGCCGGGCCGCGTCCACACCGCCCCCGGGAGGCGCGGCCGGCCGGTCTTCGCGATCGACAGGAGCGACTTCCGGAGCAGGCGCAGGTTGCGGAGGATGAAGTAGGGCCCGACCAGCATCTCCTCGCCGGCGCCGGCGCAGGGTCGGCGCGGGTCGATCCCCTCCGCCGTCTCGCACGCCGCCGCCCAGCGGTCGGCGACGGCGAGGAAGCGGCGCGCGAGCTCGCCGGCGAGAGCCGCCCGCTCGGCCGGGGACACCGCCGCCCACGCCCGCCGGTGCGCCTGGAGGTCGGCGATCGCCGCGTCGATCGCCGCGCGCGAGGTCGGTGCTGTCACGCCGCTCTCTCCCCTTCCAGCTCCGCGCCCGCGCCGTGGCGGGCGGCGGCGGCCGCAGCGGTCAGCAGGCCGCAGACGAGGGCGAAGACGAAGACGCCGGCGAGCGTCAGCCAGCCGGGCGGTCCGGCGGGCCGGAAGAGGTCGGCGAGCGGGGAGAGCAGGTCGAAGGGCTTGCCCTCCTTCGCCGCGCGGAGGGCGGAGAGGAGGGCGGTGGTGAGCGCCGCGACGGCGGCGCCCGCGAGCGCGCCGGCGAGGCCGCGGAGGGCCAGCTCGGGGCCGGTCAGCGGCTGGCGCACCGCCGGCTCCTCGACCTCGAAGACGGGCTCGCGCGACCGCCAGGGGACGAAGCGCGACAGCATGATCATGCCGGGGATGCCGGCGGCGATCGAGAACCAGAAGAAGCTCGTCCAGCCGACCGCGTAGACGGTGAAGCCGGAGATCGGTCCGCAGAGGAGGCGCGGCAGGCCGAAGAGGCTCGAGAAGAGCGCGTACTGGGTGGCCGAGAAGCGCTTCTGGGTCATGCGGAGGAGGAGCACCGAGAAGGCGCCGGTCCCCAGGCCGTCGGCGAGGTACATGAAGACGACCGCGGCGTACATGAGCGGCCGGTTGGGCCCGTGCTGCACCGAGAGCAGCACGAAGCCCAGGTTGGCGAAGCTCTGCAGGAAGCCGAAGATCCACAGCGACCGGCCGAGGCCGAGGACGGCGGTGAGCGAGCCGCCGAGGAAGACGCCGGTGAGAGTGCCGGCGGTGCCCATCGTGGCGAGCGCCACGCCGCGGTCGAAGTCGCTGTAGCCCATGTCGACGAGGAACGGCCGCTGGAGGGCCTGGGCGAAGTTGTCCGCCAGCTTGTAGAGGAGGACGAAGGCGAGGATCTCGAGCGCCCGGTGGCGGGAGAGGAAGCCGAGGAACGGCTGCCACACGGCGTCCTTGAGCGACCGCGGCGCCGGCATCGTGTCCTCCGGCTCGGGCGCCTTCCAGGTGATCGCCATCATGGGCAGGTAGAGGAGGGCGAGCCCCACGACCACCGCGGGCCACGAGATCGCTCCCGCGAGGGTGATCGCGAGCCCGCCGGCCACGAGCATCGCCACCCGGTAGACGGCGACCCGCGCGCCGACGGCGACCGCCTGCTCCTCGGGGCGCAGCACGTCGACGGCGTAGGCGTCGATCGCGATGTCCTGGGTGGCGGAGGCGAAGGCGATGGCGAGGGCGAGCGCCCCCACGATCCACGGCGCGTCCGGGCGGTCGCCGACCCCGGCGAGCGCCAGGGTGAAGGCGAAGAGGCCGATCTGCGCCAGCGCCGCCCATCCCCGCCGACGTCCCAGCCGGCCGAGCCCGGGCGGCACGTAGCGGTCCATCAATGGCGACCAGAGGAACTTGAACGTCCACGGCGCCTGGGCGAGGGCGATGAGCCCGACGACGCGGATGTCGACGCCGCTCTTCTTCAGCCAGTCGGGGATGGCGATCCAGACGAGGCCGAGCGGCAGCCCGGAGGAGAACGATAGGAGCGTGACCGAGGCGGTCCGCCACGACGTCATCGCCCGGCGGAGGCTCTCCCACGTTCCCGGACGGCGCGCGGCAGGAGGGGCCGGGCGCTCGGCGCTGACTGGCGGCACCGGCGGATTGTAGCCGACGAGCCCGTTCTGATTAGGATAGAGGTCGTGGCCTCCGCACCCGACCTGGCGGTCGGTCTCCGCGCCAAGAGCGGCCGCGCCATCGCGGTCGTCCTCCGCGGGCCGGTCGAGTCGCCGTCCGTCCTCCGCCGCGAAGAGCTGACCTTCTGCGCCCCCGACCGGCGGCAGCCCTACCACCCCGTGATCGACCTGCCGTGGCCCGAGGCGCAGGCGGCCGTGCGTCCGGTCGCAGGCCGCATCGAGGCGTCGGCCGCGAAGGTGCTGAAGGTCTTCCTCGCCGAGGTGCAACACGCCTCGGGTCTGAAGGTGCGCAGCGTCGGGGTCGTCGGCGCCGGCCCGCGCGATCCGGGCAGGATCGGCAACCCGCACATCCGCGCCCACGCCGCCGAGGGCGTCCTCTTCCGCGCGGTCCTCGAGGCGGCCGCCGAGGCGAACGGGCTCGCCAGCGTCCTCTTTCCGGAGCGGGATCTCTACGCGACGGCGGCGCGGGTGCTGGGCCTCGAGGTGCCCGAGCTGAAGGCCCGACTTCAGGACCTCGGCCGCGCCGTGGGGAGCCCGTGGCGGACGGACGAGAAGGGCGCGGCGCTGGCGGCGTGGATGGTGCTGGCGGGCGAACCCTCCTAGGTGCCAGGCGATTCGTGGGGCTATCCATCGAGTCTCCAGTTCGACGGCTGGAGAAGAAGGGCGTCGTTCTCGTCGACGTGTAGTCATCAGGCGTGGCAATTTCTGAAGCCTCGGCGGTTCCACATAAACGCCTGGCACCTGGTTTCTGGCGCTGTAGAATGCCTTGAATATCGCTGGAGGAGGTTCGATGCGCCGCTTTGGTCTGTGCCTCGCGCTCTCGTGGCTCGGTGTGGTCGCCGCCTGGTCGGCTCCAACCCATCCTGTCGATCCCACCTACGCCGCGCTCCGCGGCGACAGGCTCGACGGCCGCTCGGTCGAGGTCTCGGGGATGGTCCTGGAGCGCGACGTCTTCCGCTTCAAGCTCGACTCCGGGACGTTCTCGTTCCTGAAGCCCGTCGCCGGACATGCGGTGGGGGCCGTCTTCCGCGGCAAGGGGAGCTATCGGCTGGTGCCGGCAACCGAGGGGGAGCGGCGCGAGCTCGCCTTGCAGACCGGGGAGGACAGGAAGTTCGAGGTCCTCGCGGACACCTTCGACGAGATGGTCCTTTGGTTCGGCGACGACACCGCGGCGGAGATCGAGCGCGCGGGGACGCTCCGGAGCGGCTCTCCCGACGCCGGCGCCGCCGACGCGCTCGAGCGCGCCAACCGGCGGATGCGGAAGGACTTCCACATCAACGTCGCCCTCCGCCTGCTCGCCGAGGACGCCAATGCGGCGACGCCGGGCCAGGCGGGCGTCTTCCTCGTCTACGTCAACGGCAAGCGCTACCCGCCGGCGTTCGCGGCGGTCGATCCGCGCGGCCTCGGCGGCCTCGGCTTCGGCGCCGAGACGGGGGGCGACGAGACGGCCCTCCTCATCTCCGATTCCAACCAGGGCGGCCTCTGGTACCTCTCCCACCTGCGTCGGGAGATGGAGGCGCACCAGACGCACCCTATGGCGGACCTCGCCGAGGCCTTCGATTACCGCGTCGACAGCCGCGTCACCCTGGGCGGCGGCAACCCCGAGCTCGCCGGCACGACGACCGTCCGCCTCGCGG
Source organism: Thermoanaerobaculia bacterium (assembly GCA_036560825.1). Lineage (GTDB taxonomy): Bacteria > Acidobacteriota > Thermoanaerobaculia > Multivoradales > UBA5704 > DATBQN01. The sequence goes on along the minus strand of DATBQN010000455.1, from coordinate 1,898 downwards.
CGACGGACGCCGGCCTGCGCGTCCTCCGGTTCGACCTCCTGCCGCAGCTCCGCATCGAGTCGGCCCAGGTCTCGCCCGCCGACCAGGAGGCCTGGAAGGACGTCCCCTTCGTTCAGGAGGACAAGGACGAGGACGGCGACGCGGCGGTCGTCTTCCCGGAGCCTCTGGCCAAGGGCAAGGCGGTGGCGCTGCGCCTCACCTACCGCGGCCTCGGCGTCCTCCACGACGCCGGCGGCGGGAGCTACGTGGTGAGCGCGCGCGCCAGCTGGTATCCGAACCTCGGCGCCTTCGCGCACCTCGCGACCTACGAGCTCCGCTACCGCGTCCCCAAGGGCAACGAGGTGGTGTCGGTCGGCACGCTGATCGACTCGCGGACCGAGGGCAACGAGTCGGTGAGCACCTGGACGACTGACCTGCCGATCCGCGTCGCCGGGTTCAACTTCGGCAAGTTCAAGAAGCTGAGCAAGACGGACGCGCAGTCGGGTTTCGCGGTCGACGTCTATTCGGCGGCGGCGACGCCCGACATCGTCTACGAGCTCGAGCGCTTCCTGAGCGCGCAGGGAAACCTCAACCCCGAGGAAGACACCGGCGCTCCGGTGGCCGAGGGGAGCCTGCTGAAGACCGACCGGCTGGCCGGCTCGGTGCTCGCCCAGGCGCTCTACGCGGACCGCGTCTTCTCGACCTACTTCGGACCGCTGCCCGAGCGGCGGGTCGCCATCACCCAGCAGGTGGAGTGGAACTACGGGCAGTCGTGGCCGTCGCTCATCTTCATGCCCTACATGGCCTTCCTGCCCAGCATCCAGCGCGCCCAGATCGGCCTCTCGCGGGCGAGCGACTTCGTCGAGGACGTCTGCTTCCACGAGTTCGCCCACCAGTGGTGGGGGCACCTCCTGGGCTGGAGCTCCTACCGCGACCAGTGGCTCTCGGAGGGGTTCGCCGAGTTCTCGGCCGCCCTCGCCGTCCAGTTCTCCGGCGGCCCGGCGCGCTACGACCACTTCTGGAAGCAGGCCAGGAAGACGCTCTTCGAGCGCCACACGGGCGACGCCATGCCGCCCAACGACGCCGCGCCCGTGGACCTCGGCGGGCGCGCCTCGACCCATCGCAGCCCGTCCGGCTTCCGGGTGATGTACTCGAAGGGGGCCTACGTGCTCGAGATGCTGCGCTCGATGATGATCGAGAGCGGCACCCCGAACCCGGACGCCCGCTTCATCGCAATGATGAAGGACTTCGTCTCGGCGTACACCCGCAAGGCCCCCTCGACCGCCGACTTCCAGAAGGTCGTCGAGCGCCACATGACGCCCGCCATGGACCTCGCCGGCGACCACAGGATGGACTGGTTCTTCGACCAGTGGGTGCACGGCACCGAGGTGCCGCGCTACAGGAGCGACCTCGCGGTGAAGAAGGAAGGGGACAAGTACCGCGTCTCCGGCCGCGTCGCGCAGGAGGGGGTCTCCGAGCGCTTCGCGGCCCTCGTCCCCCTGGACGTCGAGCTCGCCAAGGGAAAGACCGCGCGCCTGGGGACGCTCCGCATCACCGGCGCCTCGAGCGTGCCGGTCGATCTGGCGATCTCCCTCCCCGAGCCGCCCAAACGGGTGACGGCGAACGCGCACGGCGAGGTGCTGGCGCGGGACTGACGCGCCGCGATGATAAATTTCCTCCCCATGCCCGGCCGGCGCATCCCCACCGTCGACCTCCGCGCCTTCACCCACGGCGGCGCGCGCGAGCGCTCGCGGATGGTCGCGACGCTGGGAGCGGGCTTGACCGAGTTCGGCTTCGTCAACGTCGCCGGGGGCCATGCCGACGACGCCTTCATCCGCCGTCTCTACGCCTACTGGCACCTCTTCTTCGGGCTCCCCGACGCCGAGAAGCGCAAGTACGTCGTGGGGCAGGGGGGCGCC
>DATBQN010000454.1:0-6308 GCA_036560825.1 Thermoanaerobaculia bacterium | reverse complement strand
GCCGCCTCGGAGGACGGCCAGCCGATCCTCCTCCATCCGGGCCAGCCGGTCCCCAACGGCACCCGCGTGAAGTGACTCCGCGCGGTCCCATCGACTCGCACTGCCACCTCCAGTCGCTGCCGCCGGACGAGCGCGAGCGGGCGCTCGACGCGGCGCGCGAGCGCGGCGTGGCCGGCTTCCTCGTCCCGGCGATCCGCCTCGACGAGGCCGAGGAGATCCTCGCCCTCTGCCATCGCCATCCGGACGTCTGGTGCGCTCTCGGCGTCCATCCTCACGAGGCGTCGACCTGGCGCGTGGGCGACGAGCGGCGCCTGGCCGAGCTGCTGGCCGATCCCCGGGCCGTGGCGGTGGGGGAGTGCGGGCTCGACTTCTTCTACGATCACTCGCCGCGCGAGGTCCAGGAGAGGGCGCTCCGCGCGCAGTGGTCGCTGGCGCTGGAGCTCGGCCTCCCGGTCGTCGTCCACAACCGCGACAGCAACGCCGAGATGCTCGCCCTCGTCGCCGAGCCGGGCTTCGCGGGGCTCAGCGGCGACTTCCACTCCTTCGCCGGCGGGCTCGGCATGGCGCGGGAGCTCGCGGCACGCGGTCTCTACTTCGGCTTCTCGGGGATGATCACCTTCCCGAAAGCGGCGAACGTTCGCGAGGTGATCCCCCACCTGCCGCTCGACCGCCTGCTCGTCGAGACCGACACGCCGTACCTCGCGCCGGTGCCTCACCGCGGCAGGCCGAATCAGCCGGCTTACGTCGTCGAGATTGCCCGGCGCCTGGCCGAGGAGGTCGGGGAGAGCGAGGAGCGGCTCTGGGAGCGGACCGGAGAGAATTTCCACCGGCTGTTCGCCAAGGCGGCCCACGCGACCAACACCGCGCCTCCGCCTACACAGGGTTCGGCACGTCGATGAACTCGACCTCCAAGCCGAACCTCTCGCGCAGGTGATCGCCGAGAACCTGGACGCCGAGGCGCTCCGTGGCGTAGTGGCCCGCCGCCAGGTAGTGGATGCCGGCCTCGCGGGCGACGTTCATCACCCACTCGCTGACCTCGCCGGTGAGGTAGGCGTCGAGCCGCTCGGCGATGGCGTCGTAGAGCTCCTTCTGCGCGCCGCCGCTGACGATCCCCAGAGAGGAGACCGCGGCGGGGCCGGACAGGAAGGCGAGCGGCTCCTGGCCGTAGACCCCGCGGCAGAGGTCGACCAGGCCCGCGGGGGAGACCGGCCGCGGGAAGCGGCCCTTGAAGCCGACCGGCAGCCCCTCGTGGAGGGCGAAGGGCTCGAGGTCGACGAGGCCGAAGCGGCGGGCGGCGACGGCGTTGTTGCCCAGCCCGGCGTGGCGGTCGAGGGGCAGGTGGTAGCCGAGGAGGCTCATGCCGGAGCGGATGAGCTCCGCCACCCGCTCGAACTGGTAGCCGGTGAGCTGCCGCGGCATCCAGTCCCAGAAGAGGCCGTGGTGGACGAGCACCGCGTCGGCGCCGGCCTCGCGGGCGCGGACGAAGAGCTCGCGGCAGGCGGAAACGCCCGTCACCACCTTGCGCACCTCGGGACGCCCCTCGACCTGGAGCCCGTTCGGTCCGTAGTCCCGGCCGCTCCGCGCGTCGAGCAGCTCGTCGAGATACGAGGCGAGATCGGCGAGGGGTATCGGCGGCCGGGTCGAGGGGGACGGCGAGCTCATGAGCGTCTATCTATGCTAGCGTAAACGCCTCGTCGCAGGGAGGTTGCAGGTACTTCCGAAAGGAGAGTAGCCATGAGGAGAATCGCTCTGGGGGTTGCCGTCCTGCTCGTCGCAGGCCTCGCCATGTCCGCCGACATGGCCAAATCGGCGAAGCCGACCCATCCCGAAGGGATCTACGCACCCAAGGACGTTGCGTGGGGGCCGGGGCCGCCGTTCCTGCCGGCGGGCGTCAAGTTCGCGGTGCTGGCGGGCGATCCCGGCGCGGCGGGCGAGTACACCATCCGGCTCTCCATGCCGGACGGGTACAAGATCCCCGCTCACTCGCACCCCACGATCGAGAACGTCACCGTCGTCTCGGGCGAGTTCCACGCCGGCATGGGCGACAAGCTCGACCGCGCCCACGCCCTCACCCTGCCGGCCGGGAGCTTCGCCTCGCTGCCCGCCAAGATGAACCACTACGCCTGGGCGAAGGGGAAGACCGTGGTCCAGGTCCACGGCACCGGCCCGTTCGCCATCACCTACGTGAATCCGGCCGACGATCCGCGGAACGCCAAGCCGAAGACCAAGTAGCGGGCTGAAACACAACGGGGCGATCTCGCGATCGCCCCGTTTCGTCCTTCGTCCTTCAGGCCCCGAGCGCCGCCTCAGCGGCTGCGCCCGCCGCCGGGCCGCCCGCCGCCGCGGCCGCCGCGGGGTCCGCCCCGCCCGCCGCGATCGCGGTCGCCGCCGCGGCCCCCGCGCTCGCGATCCCCTCCGCGGTCGCCGCCGGCCTCGACCGGCGCCATCTCCATCCCCTCGTACTGCGCCGGATCGTAGTCAGGCGCCTCCATGATGACGGCCTTGCGCGACAGGCGGACCTTGCCGGTCTCGTCGATGTTGATCACCTTGACCGTCATCTCGTCGCCCTCTTTGACGATGTCGCCGACTTCGCGGACGCGGTAGGGGGCGAGCTCGCTGATGTGCACCAGGCCGTCGGTGCCGGGCATGATCTCGACGAAGGCGCCGTAGTTCTCCACCCGCCGCACCTGGCCGGTGTAGAGCTTGCCGATCTCCGGCACCTCGGTGAGCCGCTCGATCATCTGGATGGCGCGGCGCGCCGCCGGCTCGTCCGGAGAGGCGATGACGACCTTGCCGTCGTCCTCGATCTCGATGTCGCAGCCGGTCTCCTCGATGATCGAACGGATCATCTTCCCACCGGGTCCGATGACGTCGCGGATCTTCTCCTTCGGGATCTGCAGGGTGTAGAGCCGCGGCGCGAAGCGCGAGATGTCGTGGCGCGGCTGGGAGATCGCCGCCTCCATCTTCTCGAGGATGTGGAAGCGGCCGGCCTGCGCCTGGGCGAGCGCCTGCTGCATGATCTCGCGGGTGACGCCGGTGATCTTGATGTCCATCTGGAGGGCGGTGACCCCGTCGCGGGTGCCGGCGACTTTGAAGTCCATGTCGCCGTAGTGGTCCTCCTGGCCGGCGATGTCGGTCATCACCGCGAAGCCGCTGTCGTCCTTGACCAGGCCCATGGCGACGCCGGCCACGGGCATGAGCATGGGCACGCCGGCGTCGAAGAGGGCGAGCGAGCCGCCGCAGACCGTCGCCATGGACGACGAGCCGTTCGACTCCATGATGTCCGACACCACGCGCACCACGTAGGGGAACTCCTCCTCGTCGGGCAGCACCGGGATGAGGGCGCGGCGCGCCAGCACGCCGTGGCCGATCTCGCGCCGGCCGGGGCCGCGCAGGAACTTGACCTCGCCGACCGAGAAGGGGGGGAAGTTGTAATGGAGGAGGAACTTCTGCTGCGTCTCCCCCTCGTACTCCTCGATCACCTGGGCGTCGCGGCGGGTGCCGAGGGTGGCGGTGACCAAGGCCTGCGTCTCGCCGCGGGTGAAGAGCGCCGAGCCGTGGGTGCGGGGGAGGAGCCCCACCTCGATCTGGATCGGCCGCACCTCGTCCAGCCGGCGGCTGTCGAAGCGGATGCGGTCCTTGATCACCACCTCGCGGAGGATCTCCTCCTCCAGGCGGCTGAAGATCTTCTTCGCCTGGGCGCGCTTGTCGGCCTCGGTCTCGGGGATCGTCTCGAGGTAGGCCTTGACGACCTCGCCCACCGCCGCCTTGCGCTCGAACTTCTTCTTGGTGAAGAGGGCGGCCTTGAGGTTGGCGGAGACGGCGCCGCGCACCTCCTGGTAGAGGGCCTCGGGATAGGCCTCGGGAGGGCTCCACACCGGCTTCTGCCGGTCGCCCTCGCGGAAGAGGTCGTGCTGGGCGCGGATGATCTTCTGGATCTCCTGGTGGGCCTTGAAGATGGCGTCGAGGATGACGTCCTCGCCGATCTGGTTGGCGCCGGCCTCGACCATCGCCACCGCCTCCTCCGTGCCGACGACCACGAGGTCGAGGTCGGAGACGTCGCGCTGGCTGTTCGCCGGGTTGATGACGATCTCGCCGTCGATGAGGCCGACGCGCACGGCCCCCACCGGATGGTAAAAGGGGATATCCGACAGCACGAGGGCGATCGAGGCGCCGTTGATGGCCAGAATGTCGGGATCGTTCTCGCCGTCGGCCGAGAGGCAGAAGGAGATGATCTGGGTCTCGGCGAAATATCCCTCGGGGAAGAGCGGGCGCAGCGGGCGGTCGATGAGGCGGGAGGTGATGATCTCCTTCTCGGTCGGGCGCCCTTCGCGCTTGAAGAAGCCGCCGGGGATGCGCCCCGCCGCGGAGGTGTACTCGCGGTAGTCGACGGTGAGCGGCAGGAAGTCGCGCACCACGCCGGCGCGCTGGTCCATGCAGGCGGTGGCGAGCACCACGGTATCGCCGAGGCGCACGGTGCACGAGCCGTTGGCCTGGGTGGCCATGTGGCCGGTCTCGATGATGAGCGTACCCGCCCCGATGGGGATCTCTCTTCGTTGCTTCATGGGTGTTGTCTCTCTCTTTCTTCTCACGACGGTGGGGGCCGGATGGGCCCGGCCGCGCGGGCCCCCGGACCATCCCGAAGCCCTGCTGCACCGATCGCGAACGCTTCGCGACCGTTCCAGGGCGACGGGACTGCCTGCGGGTTCTGGTGGGACTACTTGCGGATCCCGAGGCGCTCGATCGTGGTGCGATAGCGCTCGAGATCCTGCCCCTTGAGATAATCGAGCAGGCGGCGGCGCCGGCCCACGAGCTTGAGCAGGCCGCGACGGCTGTGATGATCCTTGGTATGGGTCTTGAAGTGCTCGGTCAGCTCGGTGATGCGGGTCGTCAGCAGCGCGACCTGCACTTCCGGCGAGCCGGTATCGGTCTCGTGCCGTCGGTGCTCGCCGACGATGCTCAGCTTGGTTTCTTTGCTCTGCAAGGCAAACTCCCTCCTTCGAGGATTCCCGGCACGATTGCGAGCGCAGCTCCGATCGTAGCCGATGGATTATAGCACAGGGCTCCCGCCCCGCTTCCGCCGTCCCGCCTTCGGCACGGCGAGCCGTCTACCGGAACACCACCTTGGGCTGCACGATGCCGACCCCGCCGTCGCCGATCCGCTCGACGACGGTCCCCACGGCGATGAACTCCCGCCGCCGGTTGAGCAGCTTGACCCAGTCGCCCTCCTCGCCGGCGAGCTCGCGCACGAGGACGGTCTGGCCGTGGCCGATGCGCTGCTCCTGCTGCGGATCGGCGGTCACCTCGCCGAAGGGGAGCGGGATCTGATCGAAGGCGACGAAGGCCTCGCCCACTCCTTCCCCGGAGCCGACCCCTTCGTCGAGCCGGGGGAGGGTGACCGCCCGGTCGACCGTGAAGGGGCCGATCTTCGTCCGCCGGAGCTCGCACAGGTGGGCACCCACCCCGAGCCTGCGGCCGAGGTCGTGGGCGAGGGTGCGCGCGTAGGTCCCCGAGGAGCAGGCGAGGCGGAAGGGGAGCCGGCCGCCGGCGAGCGCCTCCGCGGCCTCCTCGCCGTTCCCGCGGGGGCCGAACTCGTAGACGGTGACCTCCTTCGACTCCAGGGGCACCTCCTCGCCTCGCCGCGCCATCTCGTAGAACTTCACCCCGCCCACCTTCTTGGCGGAGTAGGGAGGCGCCTGCTGGGCGAAGGTGCCCTCGAAGCGGCGCATCTCGGCCTCCACGGCGCCGGCGGCGAGGGCCGCCACGGCCGCGGCCGGCGCCTCGGCGACCACCTGGCCGACCGCGTCGTAGGTGTCGGTCTCGACGCCGAAGCGGATAGTGCCCTCGTAGACCTTGGGAGCGCGGATGAGGAAGCGGGTGAGACGGGTGGCGTTGCCCAGGGTCAGGAGCAGGAGGCCGGTCGCCTCAGGGTCGAGGGTGCCGCAGTGGCCGATCTTCTTCTGCTTGAGGATGCGCCGCGCCCGCTGCACCACGTCGTGCGAGGTGCAGCCGGATTCCTTGTCGATAAGAAGTAGTCCGTCCTTCATGGCCGTTCTTGGAGAGAGCGCTCGAGCAGAATCAACGGTGCGGGCTGCGCATATCCCATGCCTCGTCATCCTGAGCGGAGCGAAGGATCTGGGTGGGGGAACGGCAGGGAATCGCGCCCCTGCCCCCAGATTCTTCGCTGCGCTCAGAATGACAGAGCACTTTCGTCCTCGTTTCCACGAACGGTTTACGCGAGGGCCGCGGCGAGCTCGGCGACCACCTTCTGCTGCAGGGCGGCGGCGTCCGTGGGGTCGGCGATCGAG
>DATBQN010000453.1:0-7093 GCA_036560825.1 Thermoanaerobaculia bacterium | reverse complement strand
TCGAGCTCGCGCAGCACGATCGCCTCGCGGTAGGCGACGGGCAGCGCCTCGAGCGCCTGGCGCAGGACGTGGCGGTCGGCGTGGAGCAGGAGGTCGGCTTCGGGGTCGCGCGGCGCGGCCTCCTCGGTGTGCCGCTCCTCGTCGAACGGCGTCGCCAGCTCCTGCGCCCGGTTCTGCTGCAGCCAGGTATAGAAGGTGTTGCGCACGATGGCGAGCAGCCAGGCCCGCGGGTTGGCGCCGCGGAAGCCGGCGAAGAACTGCAGCGCCCGCAGACAGGCGGTCTGCACGACGTCCTCGGCGTCGCGGTCGCTCTTGGTGAGCCAGCGGGCGAGGTCGTAGGCGGTGTCGAGATGCGGCAGGACGGCCTCCTCGAAGCGCCGGAGCCTGCCATGGTCATTCGCCTCGTTCATCGCCGGGGAGCCGCTCCGCGCGATCGTACCCCGCTGCAGCGCCGCCGCGTTCATCGGTGCGTCCCGGCTACAGATACCAGCGCAGGAACGCCGCGGCGGCGAGGGCGCTGGCGGCGGCGGCGAGGCTCGCCGCCCACGCCGCCCGGCGACCCGCGGGGCCGCGCGGCGACCAGCGCGGCCGCGAGCGGACCAGGAGAACGCCGAGGACGAGGCCCACGACGGCCGCGGCGAGCTTGATCGAGAGGGCGACGAGCGCGACGCCCGTCACCTCCGGGAGCGCCCCCTTGAGCCCATAGCTCGCGAGCGCGAAGCCGGCGCCGGTCGCCGCCTGGAGGGCCCAGCCGGCGAGCGCGACGACGGCGAGCCGGCGCTCCGCCGCGAGGCTCAGGGGCTGGAGCGCCAGGACCGCCGCGGGGCCGCCGGCCACGGCGACGGCCCCGAGGTTGTGGAGGACCTGGACGAGGGCGTAGACGAGGTCGGTCACGGCCGCCTACTTGACCCGCACCTTGATCGACTTCTCGGGCCCGGTGGGGACGTGCCCCTTGTCGACGACCTTGATCGTCAGGGTGTGCTCGCCGGGAGTCATCTTGGGGAGCTGATAGGTCCCCTTGCGGTCGTGGACGCCCGGACCGCGCTCGGCGTCCACCCAGACGTGGAAGTGGTCGCCGCCCGGCCCCGGCACCACGGCATACTGGAGCGGGTAGACCTCGCCGGCGTCGAGCTGGGCGCCGTCCTTGGGGGAGAGGATCTGGATGCTCGCCGCCTCGTCGGCGCCGAGGGCGAGGGGGGCGGCGAGGACGGCGAGGAGCGGGAGGACGGCGAGAAGGATGCGGTTGCGCACGGCGATCTCCTTACGGTCGGTTGAGGTGGGCGGGCGGCACGTGCCGTCCGCGCTCGACCCATAGACCGCGCCGCGGCGCGGTTATTCCCGTTTTTTCCGGCGCTGCGGAAGGAGGGCGCCCGGAGGCGCCTCAGGCCTGGTAGCGCGCCGCGTCGATCGCCGACCAGAGGTGGGCGATCCAGCCGAGGAAGAAGAACCAGAGGATGGCGGCGAAGAGGAAGTGGAAGAGGGCCGCGAGGACGCGGCCCTGGAGCATCTGGCCGAGGCCGGGGATGAAGAAGCTGGCGAGGGCGGCGATGACGTTGCCGGTCGATCCGCGGCTGGACATGGGACGACCTCCTAGAAGCCGAGGGTTCCGTTCGCCCGCGCGAACTCGAGCTGCTGCTTGAGGAAGTCGCGCGGGTAGGTGACCTCGACGTCCACCACCCTGCCCTTGGCGTCCTTGGCCGGCGGGAGGTCGGCGTAGATGCCCGAGTAGTAGGCGGGGATGTCGAGCTTCTTGTAGCGGGCGACGACGTCGTCGCGCGTCGCCGCATCGAAGTTGATGCCGTATTTCTCGACCAGCTTCTTGATCGCCTCGTAGTCCCCCTCCGCCTTGATGCGCATGATCTCGGCGAGCAGGCGCCCGACCGCCTGGTGGGCCTTGTCGTAGTCCTTGACGGCGATGTACGCGTGGCCGTCCTTCCGCGTGCGCTCGAACGCCCCCGCCTCGATCAGGTAGTTGACGATGAGCAGGCGGTTGCGGTCGTGGTCCTCCTGGGCGGTGGTGCCGGTGGGGTAGTGGTTGAGCGTCGTCAGGCCCACCCGCGCGAGCTGGCGGTAGAGCTCGTGGCCGACCTCGGTCGCGTCCTGGACGCCCAGCTCGGCGAGCTTCGGATCGTAGATGTCCCAGTACGCCACGAGGTCGGCGCGCGCCTCCTCGAGGGTCGAGTAGAACTCGCGGAGGTAGGTCGCCGGATCGTTGGGCACCGCCACCTTGCCGGAGCCGTGGCCGATGATCTCGTGCATGGCGGTGTGCAGGTTGTCGGCGAGCTGGCCGTACTTGGGGAAGAGCTCGCCCTCGTCGGCGTTGGGCGAGAACTCGATCGCCACCTTCGAGCCCCGCGTCTGGTTCAAGGCGGTGATCGAGGAGGTCAGCAGGATGCTCTTGGTGCCGTACTTCTCGCGCACGTCCTGCTCGTTGGGGAGGTTGTCGCCGATCGTGGTGACCCGGAAGTCGCCGGTCGCCACCACCGTCTCGATCGCCTTGCCGACCGGCGGCTTGACGTCGAGCTTCTTGTACTTGTCGAGCCAGGGCGCCTTCTTCTCGAAGTAGACGGCGTTGTCGGCGAGCTTGCGCATCAGCGGCTCGAGCTGCTGGTCGACGACCGCGACGACCATCTGCGAGGAGCCCTTGGTGCCGCGCGCGTCGCGGTAGACCTCGATGAAGCCGGAGGCGAAGTCGACGGTGGCGTCGTCGGCGATCCATAGCACGTTGAAGTCGTGCCAGTCCTTGAGGTCGCCGGTCTGGTAGAAGCGGACGAGGGCGCGGATCACCTTCGCCTGCCGCGGGTCGGCGGCGCGCGCCGCCAGCTCGAGCTCGCGGTCAACCGCGCGGAGCTCCTCGGCGTAGAGGCCGGGCGGGACCTTGCCGTCCGGCGTGCCGGCGCGGTAGACCTCCTCGACCAGCTTGCCGTTCCGCTTCACCAGCCGCGAGTCGAGCGCGTGCCGCTCGACGAAGCCCTTGAGGTCGGCAAGGGTGACGCCCTGATAGTAATTGTTGCTCGAGGCCTGGAGGATGTCCTGGCCGGCTGGCGGGCTCTTCTCGGTGATCGAGACCTGGTAGGCGGGGTCGAAGAGCGGCCGCTCGAGCCCGGCGAGCCTCTTCGCGAGCTGGGCGCGGGTGCCCATCTTGGCGCCCTTCGCCCGCGCCGCCTCGGCGGCCGCGGCGAACTGCTCGTAGGAGAGCGCGGGAACGAACTTCTGATTGGTGGTCTCGTTGTGGTTGCCGCCGTTGCCGAAGAAGAGCGCGGCATAGTCGACGATCGCCTGCCGCGAGGCCTCCGGCAGCCGCGCCGGGTCCTCGACCATCGCCCCCAGCAGGCGCTTGGCCTCGAGCCCGTAGGTCGACATCTGGTCGTAGAAGATGGGGTCGAGCTGGATCGCCGCCTGCGTCAGGTGGTACGCGAGGATCTTCTGCTGGCGGGAGAGCGCGGCGAAGGAGGGCGTCTGCACCTGGATGAAGGCGCGGTCGCCGATGCGCAGGGCGAGCGGGGAGGGGCCGGGCGGCGGCGCCGCGAGGGCGGCCGTGGCGAGCGCCAGAGAGGCGAGCGCCGCGAGGGATCCTGATCGCATGAGGTCTTCCTTTCCCGAGGGGTCGTACCGCGGTGGCTCGAAGGGGGGCGGCGGACCGCCTTTCCTCTCGCCGGGGCGCGGGGATTCTACCAGCGGGGCGGTCACGGGTGTCGTAGGATACCGCTCGCCATGACCGCCGCCCATCCCGAGACCGCCGCCGCCTTCGCCAAGAACGGTTAGCCAATTGGCGGCCCCGGCGCCGTCCGCACCATGACCTGGCACGCCGCCACAGTCCTCTTCGGGCGGCTCGCCCTGCTGGGCGGGCTCGCGGCGGCTCTCTTCCTGCTCTTCCTCCTGCCCCACCGCGGCTGGCGCTGGGTGCGCGGGCCGGCGAGGCGGGCGCTCCGCCATCCGGCGCTCGCCCCGGCGGCGCGGCGGCTGCCCGCGGTCTTCGGGTTCGCCGAGCGCCACTTCGGCGGCGGCGAGCGCTCCTGGCTGCGCCTCGCCCTGGGCGCCCTCTTCGTCGGCGCCGGCCTCCGCTGGTTCGCGCGCGTCCTCGCCGCCGTGTTGACCGACGGCACCGTCGTCGTCGCCGACCGCCGCCTGCACAACACGGTCGCCGCCTTTCATTCGCCGGCGATGCAGCGGTCGCTCTCGCTGGCGACCGACCTCGCGAGCGCGGCTTACGTCGTGCCGCTGGTCGCCGCGGCGGTCGTCCTCTTCTGGCTGGGCGGCCTGCGGCGCGAAGGGCTCTTCCTCTGCGCCGCCCTCGCCGGCGCCGGCCTCTTCGCCGCGGCCTTGAAGTACGTCGTGCAGCGGCCGCGCCCGGTCGACTGGTACCACGGCTACAGCTTTCCTTCGGCGCACACGCTCGTCGGCACCGCGGTCTACGGCTTCCTGGGCTATCTCGTGCTGCGCGACGACCCGCGCCGCCCCTGGCGCCTGGCCGCCGTCCTGCCGCTCGCCGTCCTCCTCGCCGCGATCCCGCTCTCCCGGATCTATCTCGGCGTCCACTGGCCCTACGACACGGTGGCGAGCCTGGCGCTCTCCCTCGCCTGGCTCGCCATCCTCGTCGCTCTCTACAAGCTGCCGCCTTTCGAGGAGCGGCTGCCCGCTCCCGGCGTCGCCAAGCCCTGGCTGCGGCCGGCGCTCGCCGGGCTCGCCGCCGCCGCCGTCGCCTACGCCGCGCTCTTCGCCGCGCGGCCGCCGCACCGCAAGGCCGGGCCGGTGCCGCGACCGCCTTCGCCGATCGCCGCCGCGGCGCTCGCCGCGGCCTTCCCGGCGCGTCTCGAGAAGACCTCGCAGGACCTGGTCGGCGGGCCGATGGAGCCGATCGCCTTCGTCTTCCTCGGCTCGCGCCCCGCCCTCGAGCAGACCTTCGAGCGCGCCGGCTGGTATCTCGCCGATCCGCCGTCCATCCGCGGCCTGGCGCGCGAGCTGGCGGCGGTGGTCGCCGACCGCCCGGACCCCCACGGTCCGGCCACCCCCGCCTACTATCAGGAGGAGCCGCAGGACCTGACCTTCGAGAAGCCGGGCGACGCCTCGGGCTCCATCCGCCATCGCCACCACATCCGGATCTGGCGGACCGGCCTCGACGCCGCTCCCGGCGCGGTGCCGGTCTGGGCGGCGACCTCGAGCTACGACGCCGGCGTCAAGCTGGTGGCCAAGCCCTATCTCGTCACCCACCGCATCGACCCCCGGATCGACCGCGAGCGGGAGCTGATCGCGGGCGATCTGCTGACGGCCGGCGCCAGGCCGCTCGCGAGGGTGACCGTCACCGGCCCGACGCGCGGCAAGAACGCCGGCGAGGACAGCTTCGTGACCGACGGCGTGGCGCGCGTCCTGGCGCTGCCGTGATCGCAGCGCGCCTCGAGAGCCGCTGGCTCGCGGCCGGCGGCCTCACGCTCCACCTGCGATGCACGCCCTTGGATCGCCTTGCCGGCGCCGCCGGCCGCCCGCCAAGGGCGGCGCTCCCGCTGGTGATGATCCACGGCCTCGGCGTCTCGGCGCGAACCCTCGTGCCGCTCGCCCGGAGGCTGGCGCTCCATCGCGGCGTGCTGGTCCCCGACCTGCCGGGATTCGGCAGGAGCCCGGCGCCGCGAGGCGGCGCGCTCGGCATCGCCGAGCTGGCGGCGGCGGTGGCGGCGGCGATGACCGCCGCGGGCTGCGAGCGGGCCGCCGTCCTCGGCCACTCGCTCGGTGGGCAGGTCGCCGTCGAGCTCGCCGACCGCTTTGCCGAGCGGGTCGATCGGCTGGTGCTGGTGGCGCCGACGGTCGACCGCGCCGCGCGCACCGCCTGCGGCCAGATCGCCCGCCTGCTCGAGGACAGCTGGCGCGAGCCGCTGGCGCTGCTGCCGCTCGCCGTCTGGGACTATCTCTGCGGCCCCTTCCGGGCCATGGCGACGCTCCGCTTCGCGCTCGCCGATCGGATCGAGGTCAAGCTGCCGCGCATCGCGGTGCCGGCGCTGGTGGTGCGCGGCGGTCGCGATCCGCTGGTCTCGGCGCGCTGGGCGGCGGAGGTGGCGCGGCTCCTCCCGGCGGGCGAGCTGGCGACGGTTCCGAGGGCGGCGCACGCGGTGCCGTACGGCGCGCCGGACGAGCTGGCGCGGCGGGTCGAGGATTTTCTAGAGAGCCGGCAACGTGCGAGCCTGGATTCCGCTCCGCTCCATCCGGGCTGCGGTGCCTAGCCGGTCTTCTGCGCCGAGAGGACGGCGCGGTCCCGCAGCCGCGCGGCGGCGGGGGAGAGCGGGGCATCGGTGAGGATCTTGTTGATGCGCTCGATCGCCTTGGGGGCGTCACCCACGCCCTGGTAGAGCACGACCTCGCCGTAGAGGTTGTCGGCGAGGACGTTGAGGCGGCTGATCACCTCGGGGACGTGCTGGCTGGCGGGGAAACGGCGCAGGTACTCGGCGCCGTTGGCGACGTCGTCGTAGGACTTGACCATCTCGTCCAGGCGCTGGCTCGCCAGGCGCTTGAGCTCGGCGTCGCGGTCCTGGTCGACGAGCTGCTGAAGGGCGGCGAGCTCCTTCAACGACGGCGTCAGGTTGACGAGACCGGCGCGGGCGCGCTTCGCCTCCGACGAGTCCGGGTCCGCCTGGCTCGCCGCCAGATACTGCGTCACGGCGTCGGTCTGGTTGCCGAGGCGGCTGTACGCCTCGCCCAGGGCGAGAGCCACCTGCGGCACCTCCCGCGCGTCGGGGAAGTTGGAGCGGAAGCTGGCGAGGAACGAGGTCTCGTAGACCCCTCCGCGGAGCACCGCGACCGCCCGCGGGTAGAGCTCCTTGAGGCGCGCGTCGAAGTCCTTGAGCTCCGTCGTGATGGTCGGCAGCAGAGCGCTCTTGGGATCGACCGCGCGCACCTCGTCCTGCTTCCGGCGATAGGTGCGGATGAGGGAGCCGTAGTCGCGCGCCAGGAGCGGCTTGGCGAGCTCGCGGTCGCGCAGGCCGTGGAGCTGCTCGATGCGGATGGCGTCGGCGGTCTTGCCCTGCGGCCAGGTGGCGAGGGCGGATTCCTTCAGATAGGCGACGACGTCGGGCGGCTTCGGGCGGCTCTTCTCGCCCGGCCGCGT
>DATBQN010000452.1:0-1745 GCA_036560825.1 Thermoanaerobaculia bacterium | reverse complement strand
TTGTCATCCTGAACGAAGTGAAGGATCTGGGCGGGGGTGACTTGCTCCTCTTTCCACCACCAGATCCTTCGCTCCGCTCAGGATGACAACCGGGGAGTATCGCGAAGCCGACGGCGGCGTCTCTTGGCGAGCTTCTGCGTTGGCCAATGCCGCGTCGCACACGTGCCTGCGAGCAATCTGCGGTCTTCGGCGAGACCCCTGTGGCGATAGCGCCGACGTAACCCACACGACCACGGCAGATCAGTCCCGTCTCTCTATTTTCCCGGCGGCGCCTCCGCCAGCAGCCCCAGCCCCGCCTTCTCCGCCTTCTGCCGGAATTCCGCCGCCTCGGTCGAGAAGAGGTGATCGACGTCGGCGAGGGCCTTGGCGACGAAGGCGGCGGCCTGGTCTAGCTCGGCTTGACGGGTGGGGTCGGGGGGAGCCCAGCCGGCGCCTAGCGACTGGCGCAGGTTTCCCAGCTTCGACATCGCGTCGCCCTCGCGGTAGAGACCCTGGGTGTGGGGCGGCACCCAGAGCTTCTTCTCGACGGCCGACAGCGACGCCTCGAGCTTCTCGGCGTCGGTCATGAGCGGGTCGGGCTTCGCGGGATGCTCGCTGGCTCCTCCCGCCTCGGCTGCCTCGTGCCGCTGCTTGAGCTTGTCCTTGATCCGCTTGACGTCCGCCTTGGCGGCCAGGACGCGGTCGATCGCGGCGACGGTCGAGTCCTGGAGCTTTCCGGCGCGGTCGATGGCGGCCTCCCGCGCTGCCCAGGCTGCCTCGGTCTGGCCGGCGGCGGCGGGATCGGGGAGGACCTTGACGGTCGACTTGGCCTCGTGCCCCTTGAAGCGCAGGGTGACTTGATAGACGCCCGGGGCCACCTCGGGCACGCCGCGCTCGAACTCGCTCCGCTCGCGCGGCGGCTCGCGGAAGGGCTTCCTCTGGAGGTCCCAGACGGCACGGTTGATCCCCAGCTCGGCAGGGCCATCGAAGCTCCGCACCAGCCGGCCGGCGGCGTCGCGGACCTCGATCGTCACCTTGGGCTCGTTCTTCTCCGCCTCGGCGCCCTTCTCTCTCTCCTTCTCTTTCTCCTTCTCCTTGTCCTTCTTGCTCGGGTACTTGAGGCCCGGGCCGCTGAGCGAGTAGGTGACGAGCGCGCCGTAGGCGCGGTTCTCACCCTTGTACTCGCCGCTGCCGCCGCCCCGGGCGCCGGGGCCGGGGGCGATGGTGTGCTGCTGGGCCGGGGCGATGGGGAAGAGGTGGAGCGGCTCGGCGAGCGCCGCGGGCTTGAGGCCGCGGAGGGCGGCGATGTCGTCGACGATGTAGAGGGCGCGCCCGTGGGTGCCGATGACGAGGTCGCCGTCGCGCGCCTGGATGGCGAGGGCCATCACCGAGACGGCGGCCGGCAGGCCGTGGCGGAACGGCAGCCAGGTGGCGCCGCCGTCCTCCGAGATCCAGAGCCCGAACTCGGTGCCCAGGAAGAGGAGGTCCTTGTCGACCGGGTCCTGCTCGATCGCCAGGGCATAGCCGCGGAGGGCCTTCGTCGCCAGGCTCTTCCAGGTGCGGCCGAAGTCGTGGGTGACGTAGACGTAGGGGGTCCAGCTCGAGCGCCGGTGGTCGTCGAAGACGACGAAGGCGGTGGCGGCGTCGTGCGGCGAGGCCTTGATCTGCGGGATCCAGGTGTGCGCCGGGACGCCGTGGACGTTCCCTTCGAGGCTCGCCCAGGTCTTGCCGCCGTCCCGCGTCAGCTGGATGCGCCCGTCGTCCGT
>DATBQN010000451.1:0-3105 GCA_036560825.1 Thermoanaerobaculia bacterium | reverse complement strand
GGCCCGGGGATGACGCCCTCGCGGATGTTGTTCCTCAGGCCGGCGTCGATGTAGTCGCTCGAGCCGACGTCGCGGACGGTGGTGAAGCCTGCCATGAGCGTGCGCCGGGCGTTCTGGGTGGCGCGGATGGCGGCCTCGGCGACGGTGCGGCGGAAGCCGGCGATGGTGTCGGCGGCCCAGTTGTCGCCGGACTCGAAGGAGAGGTGGGTGTGGGAGTCGATGAGGCCGGGGAGCAGGGTGGCGTCGCCCAGGTCGACCACCTTGGCGCCGGCGGGAACGGCCAGGTTCTGCCCCACCGCCTTGATCGTTCCCCCTTCGACGACGACCATGCCGTTGGGGACCGCCGCGTCGCCGCGCCCGTCGAAGAGGCGCGCCGCCTTCAAGACGACGACCTGCGGCGGAGCCGTCTCGGCCGCCGGTGCCGCGACCACCGCGGAGAGCGCGGCCATCGTGCACGCGAGGGCTGCCGCGACCGCTGAAGCAGTGCGCAAAGCTCGGTTCATGTCGGGTTCCTCCGGTGGCGGAGGATAGCGCTCGGGGCCTGGCGCGTCCATTGGAACGGCGAGCGGCAATTCGCTCTCCGCGGCTCGCACCGAGCCTCCTTGTTCGAGGCGAGAACAAAGCGTATCATTTGATCGTGGTGAAAGAGATCCATGATGCTCGCGTGAGAGAGGCTCGAGCCCCGTCGTGGGCCAGCTCCATCCGAGACGCGAAGGAAGCGCCTCGCTACTCGATCGCGGAAGCGGCGCGTTACCTACAGATTCCTTCCGCCACGCTTTCCTCCTGGTTCGCCGGCCGGCAGTATCCCGTGGTCGGGGGCACGAAGGATTTTTCGCCTCTCATCGATCGCCCGGACAAGAGCGATCCCAGGCTCTCCTTCGCCAATCTGATCGAGGCGCATGCGCTGCGGGCGCTCCGCTGCCGGTACCAGGTGCCGATGCGCGCGATCCGCACGGCGCTCGACTACGCGGAGAGCGAGAGCGGTATCCGGAGGCTGCTCCTGAGCGATGAGCTCCGCGCCATTCCCGGGGAAGTCTTTCTGCAGCGCCTCGACGGCATCGTCAACATCGGGCGCGGCGGCCAGCAGGCGATCAAGGGCATCCTGGAGATGTTCCTGCAACGGATCGATCGCGACGGCCACGGCGCTCCGCTGCGGCTGTTTCCGTTCACGCGCCCACCCGAGCAGATCGCGGATCGCGAGTCGCCCAGGCTGGTCTTGATCGACCCTCAGATCGCCTCCGGCCGGCCGATTCTCTCCAGCAAGGCGATCCGCACCGCGACGGTGGCGGATCGTTTCACCGCGGGAGAGTCGATCTCCGAGCTAGCCAGCGACTACGGCCTGACGGCGCCGGAGATCGAGGAAGCGATCCGCTACGAGCGACCCAAGCAAATCGCCGCCTGAGCACATCTTCTTCGTCGACCGAGACCTCGGCCCCACCGTCGCAGGGTTATTGAGGGAGGGTGGTCTCGAGGTCCGCCTGCACAATGAGATCTTCACCGAGAAGAGCGCCCAGGATTCGGTGGCCGATGAGATCTGGATCCGGCACTGCGGCTTGAACGGCTGGGTGGCGTTGACGCGGGACAATGACCTCACTCGGACACCCAGCTCGGTGGCGGCCGCGATGGAGAGCGGCGCCCGGTTGTTCGTTCTGCGTGGGGCCATGCGCTTCCCGGATCTGGCTCGCCAGTTCGTTGACGCCAGAGAGAAGGTAGAGAGGTTCCTGGCCTATCATCGAACAGCGTTCATCGCCAAGGTGAAACGGGAGACATTCCCCCGTGGCGGGGGTCGCTTCATGGTGCAGGTGGAGCTCTTCTTGGACTACGAGACGTGGAAGGCCAGGAGCGAGGGTCGCCGATAGGGCCAAGGCGCGTCCAGGCGGCTTCTGCTGCTACTCTTCCCGCCCATGAAATTCGAGACCCTCGCCGTCCACTCCGGGCAGCACGACGATCCGACCGGGGCGGTCGCGCCGCCCATCCAGCTCGCCACGACCTACGCCCGCGACGCGGCGGGGGAGCTCCTCTCCGAGCACTCCTACATCCGCGAGTCGAACCCCACGCAGTCGCAACTCGAGGAGGCGCTGGCGCCGCTCGAGGGGGCGGAGGCGGCGCTCGTCTTCGCCTCCGGGATGGCGGCGGCGATCGCGCTCCTCCAGGCGCTCCCCTCCGGCTCGCACGTCGTCCTCCCCGACGACGCCTACTACGGCATGCGGGTGGCCGCCGAGGACTTCCTGCCGCAGTGGGGGATCGCCGCCGACTTCGTGCCGATGGAGGACCTGGGCGCGATCGCGCGGGCGCTCCGTCCGGAGACCCGGATCGTCTGGCTGGAGACGCCGTCGAACCCTCTCCTGAAGGTCGTCGACCTCGTCGGCGCCGTGCGCATCGCCCACGCGGCCGGCGCCGCGGTGGTGGTCGACAACACCTTCGCGACGCCGGCCCTGCAGCAGCCGATCGCCGCCGGCGCCGACGTCGTCCTCCACTCGACGACCAAGTACTTCGGCGGCCACAGCGACGTGCAGGGCGGGGCGCTGCTCTTCGCCGAGCGCGGCCCGCTCCATGACCGCGTGAGCCACGTGCGGCACATCCTGGGCGCCGTCGCCTCGCCCTTCAACTGCTGGCTCGTCCTGCGCGGCATCCGCACCCTTCCCGTGCGGGTGGCGGCGCAGAGCGCCAACGCCCTCGCCGTGGCGCAGAGGCTCGCCCGCCATCCGGCGGTCTCCGCGGTCCACTACCCCGGCCTGCCGGACCACCCGGGTCACGAGATCGCGGCGCGCCAGATGTCGGCCTTCGGCGCCATGCTCTCCTTCCACGTCCGCGGCGGCCGCGCGGCGGCGATCGCCGCGGTCGGCCGCGCCCAACTCTTCCTCCGCGCCACCTCGCTCGGCGGCGTCGAGAGCCTCATGGAGCATCGCGCGACGAGCGAGGGCGCGGGCTCGCGCACCCCCGACGACCTCATCCGCCTGTCGGTCGGCCTCGAGCACCCGGACGACCTGATCGCCGACCTAGACCAGGCGCTGGCTGGCTGACCGGGGCGCGGCCGGCGGCTGCTGCACCGCCGCGTAGGCGAGCTCCTCGCCGCTCGCCGCGGCGCGCAGCATGAGGGCGCCG
>DATBQN010000450.1:0-7962 GCA_036560825.1 Thermoanaerobaculia bacterium | reverse complement strand
GCCGGGTTCATCGAGGCGCCGCTGATCGGGCCGCCCCAGAGCGCGTCGAGGGCGACGGTGCCGCCGATGGCGACCGCGGCGAGCTCGCCCACGGCGCGGGTGTCCGTCGCCACGGCGGTGATGACGAACATGAGCACCGCCGAAAGCAGGATCTCGACGCCGCAGGCCTGCCAGGCGCTGCCGGCCGGGAGCGTGGCACCCAGGCCGGTGCCCGCCCCGAAGAGCGCTCGCAGCACCCACGCGCCGCCCACCGCTCCGGCGAGCTGGCCGCCGACGTAGAAGGGGACCTCGGCCCAGGGAAAGTGCCGGATCAGCGCGAAGGCCACCGTCACGGCCGGGTTGAAATGCGCCCCCGAGAGGTGGCCGAGGGCCGCGATCATCACCATGATGACGAGGCCGAAGCTCGCCGCCACGCCGAGGTGCCCGAGGGCGCCGGTCGCCTGGTCGACGACGAGGGCGCCGCAGCCGGCGGTCACCAGCGCGAAGGTGCCGGCGCACTCGGCGCCGGCGCGGCGCCAGGGAGAGGGGCGTCCCATGGCGGCGCGCCGGTCAGGCGTCGGGGCGCTCGAGGAGGGCGAGCAGGTAGCGGATACGCGTCGCGAGCTCATGGCCGGCGGCCTCGAAGGCTTTGGCCCGCACTTCTTCATCACCCTCCACCGCCGCCGGATCGGGGATGCTCCAGTGGATGCGCTGCGGGTCGCCGGGGAAGACGGGACAGGCCTCGCTGGCGCGGTCGCAGACCGTGATCACGTAGTCGAAGCGCTGCCCCGCGAGCTCGTCCAGGTGCTTGGAGGTCTGCCGGCCGATGTCGATGTGCCGCGCCGCCATGGCCCGGATGGCGAGCGGGTGGATCCGCGACGGCTCGGTGCCGGCGCTCTGGACCTCGAAGCGGTCGCCCGCGAGGTGGCGCAGGATGCCCTCTGCCATCTGCGAGCGGGCGCTGTTGTGGGTGCACAGGAAGAGCACCCGCAAAGTTCGCTCTCGCCCGCGCGCCTTCCTCCGGTCCTCCGCCGGCGATTCCTCGCCGAGGGCCGGATGCAGCGCCTCCCCGCTGCTCAGGAAGAGCCCCCGCAGGCGGTCGAGATCGGCGCTGTAGTAGACGTCCCGGCGATCCGCGGAGCTGCGGCGCTCGCGCACGAGGGCGTGATCCCTCAGCTGGCGGAGATGGTAGGAGACGAGGTTCGCGGGCTGTCCCACGAGCTCGACGAGCTCCTGCACCCGGCGGTCGCTCCAGGCGAGGAGGCCGAGGAGCTGCCAGCGCTGCTCGTGAGCGACGATCTTGAGGAGCGGGGGAAACGGGGAGAGAGCCGCGGCTCGCATTGCGTCAATCTAATTTGAAGCAGTTTGAATTGCAAGCCGCGAGGCCCGAACGCACGCGGTCCGCCGTCCACGGTTAGTTGCAAATGACAACCACCTGTGCCAGGCTCCCCGCATGGAGCCGCTTCCCTGCGCCGACGCCGCGGTCCCCGCGAGCGATGCCCAGGCGTTCTACGACGCGCTGTCCGATCTCATCCGCGTCTACCAGTTCCGCGACCGCGACCGCATCTGCTGCCACGACGTGTCGGTCAGCCAGTGCTACGGCCTCGAGGCGCTGGTGCGGCGCGGGGGGATGACGCTCAACGACCTCGCGGCCCACCTCTACCTCGACAAGAGCACGGCGAGCCGGGTGGTCGACGCCCTCGAGCGCAAGGGGTACGTCGAGCGCTCGACGCACCCCGCGGACCGCCGCGCGCTCCTCCTCGCCGCCACCGCCGCCGGCCGCGAGCTCTACGCGCGGATCGAGCGCGATCTGCTGGCCGAGGAAGCGGCGCTCCTCGGCGGCTTCGATCCCGAGGTCCGCCGCGGGATGACCCGGCTCCTCCGCCGGCTCGCCCAGGCCGCCGCGGCACGCGTCGACGCGAGCGGCGGCAGCTGCTGCCGCGTGCCCTAGTCCATCCGCCCACCCGTCCTCTACGCGCCGAGCACCGCCCCAATAGTTGCAACCGACAACTTGATCGCAACCCGAAAGGACCCGACATGCCCTCTCCACTCCCCGTCGATCCCAATCTCGAGTCACCCGACGCCCTGCGCGAGGCCGTCCGCGAGCGCTACGGCGCCGCGGCGCGGGCCACCGCCGCCGGCGAGGCGACATCCTGTGGCTGCGGCAGCGGCTGCGGCTGCACCACCACACCCTGCGACCCCATCAGCTCCGGCCTCTACGGGGAGACGGATGCCGCCGGCCTGCCCGCCATGGCCCTGCGAGCGTCCCTCGGGTGCGGCAACCCGACCGCCCTCGCCACGCTCCACGCCGGCGAGACCGTCCTCGACCTCGGCTCCGGCGGTGGCATCGACGTGTTGCTCTCGGCGCGCCGGGTCGGCCCGACCGGCAAGGCCTACGGCCTCGACATGACGGACGAGATGCTCGCCCTGGCGCACGAGAACCAGCGCCAGGCCGGGCTCGAGAACGTCGAGTTCCTCAAGGGCGAGATCGAGCGCGTGCCGCTGCCCGACGCCTCCGTCGACGTCGTCATCTCGAACTGCGTGATCAACCTCTCGGCGGACAAGCGGCGCGTCCTCGCGGAGGCGTTCCGGGTGCTCAAGCCGGGCGGGCGCTTCGCCGTCTCCGACGTCGTCGTGCGCGGCGCCGTGCCGGCGGCCGTCCGCCGCAGCATGGAGCTGTGGATCGGCTGCGTCGCGGGCGCCCTCGAGGAAGGGGAGTTCCGGCGGCTGCTCGGCGAGGTCGGCTTCGAGGGCATCGAGATCGAGCCGACGCGCGTCTACCGGCTCGAGGACGCCCGCGCCTTCCTCCTCGCGAGCGGGCTCGACGCCGATGCCGTCGCCGCCGAGATCGACGGCCGCTTCATGAGCGCCTTCGTCCGCGCCGGCAAGCCCGCCTAGCGAGGATCGGGAACGAACCCGACTGCGTTATCCTTCACCTCGAGCTAAACCCCGATGCCCTTCCGCGTCCACCAAGGGCCTCGCCCGGCGGAGAAGCAGATCGCGCCCGCGCCCCGGGCTCCGGCGCCCGTCCGGCGACCCGGGCTCCTCCCCGTCGCCGGGACGGAGGGAGAGGCCGTCGACATGGACCGGAGGCTGCAGCGGGCCCTGCGCCTCGGGCACCGGCCTCCCCCGGTTGGGCTGCCCGAGGCCCCGCGCCCGACCCCGATCCCGCCCGGCCCGCCGGTCGTCCAGCGCAACCATGCGGCGATCGGCACCATGATCCACCACGCGCCCCCGCCCGAGCCCGATCCGGCGATCGACCCCGTCAACAAGGGCTTCTACGGCGCGCGGGCGATCCTCGACTCCCGCCGCGGCGGGCTCAAGGAGAAGAGCGGCGGCATCTACGACTGGGACTTCGCGGGCCTGGCGCAACGGATCGCCGACATGCGCGAGCGGACCGGCCTCCCGGCGCGGTCCTTCCCCATCGTCGTCAACGCCAACCGCATGATCTCGCCGGGGCTGGAGGACGCGCCGAAGGAGTACATGGACGAGGAGAAAGAGGTCTTCGCCATCAGCTCGGTCTGGGGGATGGACTTCAAGGACGCCGACGGCGATTCGGCCGGCTACGGCCCCGTGCTCGCCTCGTGGAAGCGGGCCGTCGACCACAACCTCAGCGGCCGTCGCGACCGGGTCGCGCTGGGCGACAACGCCATGGCCCTGCTCCGGGCGCACGCGAAGGACCTGGTGGCCGCCTCGCGCAACGACGCCATCCCACACCGGGGCCTGCGCAACCTCTTCTTCCAGGACCCCTGGTTCATGGGGGAGCTCCAGTTCCTCGAGAGGGCCGCGGACTTCGTCCACATCATCACCCTCGACAGCGACGCCGACCTCGGCACCGGCGAGGTGCTCGATGAGCTGGCCGCCCTGGCCGAGCGGTATCTGGCGCCCGAGGGGGGCTCGGAGCACGCCGCGGGCGGTCTCCACATCACCGCGACCGACTACGTCTACGCCCGCGACGATCTCTTCGAGTGGCTGGCCGGCCTGCTCGACAAGGTGGGGCGCAAGAAGATGGAGCAGCGAGGGTTCGACGCCTACCCGGCGGAGCCGGGGCTGACGATCTCCTACTCCTCGACCATCGGCAAATCGGCCCGCGGCTACCTCGCCGCCGGTCCGTTCGGGCCGGAATCGACGGGCGATCCGCGCGGCGGCCCGTTCAAGGGTCTGGTGAACTCCAGCCAGTCCGTGGAAGGGAAGAACCTGCGGGAGAGCTGGCGCCGGACCTTCGGCGACCCGGAGGCTCCCATCCACCGCACCACCGCCTACGCCAACGTGCGGGAGAGCGAGGGGCAGCTCCGGGGCCACGGCCCGACGATGCGGGAGATCGGCCTGCTGTACGCCGCGAAGAGGCCGATCCCCGTGGAGCTGATCCAGTCCCTGATCTCGAGCGACAACTACCACAGCCTGACGCCGGACCGGAACGACCCCAGAAAACGCGACACCCAGCGCGGCATCGTGCAGCAGGTGACGGTGATCCTCAACCGCCTGCTCGCGGAGAGCGATTTCCCCGCCGACCCGCGGACTCTCAAGGCGGCGTTGAACGCGGCGCTCGCGGGCTACATGAACGGGTAGACCGGTAGGGCCGGCGGCGGCTCCGCGGCCTTCCGTCCGGGCCGCCGAGCGGGCGGCGTCACCGGAAATTCATCTCCCGTTCACGCCGCTGTCACACCCCCTCTCTCGCGCTGTCACATTTCCTCTCCATACTGCCGCTCGCACCCAGGCGAGGCGCGCAGCGGTCCGTCGCATGGCCGGCCGTCAGGCGGCCTCGGATGGGTAGGGCTCCCGGTCGCCGGTGCGCCCCTCGCTTCGATTCGAGGAGAGAGAACCATCAACGGCCGGCGCGAGCCCAGCGGGGCGCGCTCCGGCCCATCCCAAGGGAGAGACTCGACATGAAGACCGTCCGAAGCTGCAGGACGCTTTGGCTGACCCTCGCCGCGCCGCTCCTGGCGGCCGCCGTCGCGCTCCCCGTCCAGGCCCTCGACATCTCGGGCGCCGGGGCGACCTTCCCCTACCCGGTCTACGCCAAGTGGGCCGAGGCCTACAAGGCGAAGACCGGCATCGGCATGAACTACCAGTCGATCGGCTCCGGCGGCGGCATCAAGCAGATCGAGGCGAAGACCGTCGACTTCGGCGCCTCCGACAAGCCGCTCGAGCCCAAGGACCTCGACGCCAACGACCTCATGCAGTTCCCCACCGTGATGGGCGGCGTGGTGCCGGTGGTCAACATCAAGGGCATCGCCGCCGGGCAGGTGAAGCTGACCGGCCCGGTGCTCGCCGAGATCTACCTCGGCAAGATCGCCAAGTGGGACGACCAGGCGATCAAGGCGCTCAACCCCAAGCTCAAGCTCCCCGGCCAGGCCATCTCCGTCGTCCATCGCTCGGACGGCTCGGGCACCACCTTCATCTTCACCCACTACCTCTCCCAGGTCAGCCCGGAGTGGAAGCAGAAGGTGGGCGAGGACGCCTCCGTCTCCTGGCCGACCGGCGTCGGCGGCAAGGGCAACGAGGGGGTCGCCTCCTACGCCAGCCGCATCAACGGCGCCATCGGCTACGTCGAGTACGCCTACGCGCTGCAGAACAAGCTCGCCTTCGTGCTGCTGCAGAACGCGGCCGGCAAGTTCGTCAAGCCGAGCGCCGCGTCGTTCACCGCCGCCGCCGCCAACGCCGACTGGGCGAAGGCGCCTGGCTTCTACCTCCTGCTCACCAACCAGCCGGGGGCCGAGAGCTGGCCGATCACCGGCGCCACCTTCATCCTCATGCACAAGAACCAGGACAAGCCGGAGGTCGCCAAGGCGGTGCTCAGCTTCTTCGACTGGGCCTACCGGGACGGCGACGCGATGGCCGAGAAGCTCGACTACGTGCCGATGCCGGACAAGGTCGTCAAGCTGATCCAGGGCTCCTGGAAGGAGATCAAGGGCAAGGGCGCTGCGGTGTGGGCCGGAGGCATGCACTAGTCGATCGCCCCGGCGAGCCGGGGAGGGGCGGCGCCCTCGCTCCTCCCCGCGGCCGCCTCGCGCGCATCCAGGTCCATGGACACGCCCCTCGCCGCCACCACGCCGCCCCCGGCGGTCACCGGTCTCGCCGTGCGCAGCCAGCGCGGCGCCGACCGCCTGTTCCGCGGCGCCACCCGGCTCTTCGCCATCGCCGTCCTCTCGATCCTCGCCGCGATCCTCCTCTCGCTCCTCGTCGGCAGCCTGCCGGCGCTCCGCAAGTTCGGCTTCTTCGCCTTCGTCGCCAGCCGGGAATGGAACCCGGTCACCGAGCGCTTCGGCGCCCTGGTCCCCATCTACGGCACCCTCGTCACCTCGGGCATCGCGATGCTCATCGGCATCCCGATCTCCTTCGGCATCGCCCTCTTCATCTCGCAGCTCTGCCCGCGCTGGTTGAAGCGGCCGATGTCGACCGCGGTCGAGCTCCTCGCGGCCATCCCCAGCATCATCTACGGCATGTGGGGGCTCTTCGTGCTGGCGCCGATCCTCTCCGATCACGTGCAGCCCTGGGTGACCGACCACCTGGGCGGCCTCCCCGGCGTCGGCGGCCTGTTCCAGGGGCCGCCCCTGGGGATCGGCATGGGCACCGCGGGCCTCATCCTCGCGATCATGGTCATCCCCTTCATCTCGGCGGTGATGCGCGACGTCTTCGAGACGGTGCCGGCGGTGCTCAAGGAATCGACCTACGCCCTCGGGACGACCACCTGGGAGGTGGTCTGGCACGTCGTCCTCCCCTACGCGAAGGTGGGAGTCGCGGGGGGCATCATGCTCGGCCTCGGCCGCGCCCTCGGCGAGACGATGGCGGTCACCTTCGTCATCGGCAACGCGCACGAGATCAACCGCTCGCTCCTCCTGCCCGGCAACACCATCTCCTCGATCCTCGCCAACGAGTTCACCGAGGCGGTGGGCGACACCTACACCTCCTCGCTGATCGCCCTCGGGCTGATCCTCTTCATGATCACCTTCGTGGTGCTCGCCTTCTCGAAGCTGCTCCTCTTGAAGCTCCAGCAGCGCGAAGGGCGGGCGAGCTAGGGCTCGGGGCGCATGGACCACCGCTACCTCCGCCGGCGGGCGACCAACTACGTCGCCCTCACCCTCTCGATCGCCACCATGGCGATCGGCCTCTTCTGGCTGATCTGGATCCTCTGGACCCTGGTCGCCCGCGGCTTCGGCGGCATCCGGCCGGAGGTCTTCACCCAGACGACGCCGCCGCCCGGCAGCAAAGGGGGGCTGCGCAACGCCATCGTGGGCAGCCTGCTGGTGACGGTGGCCGGGATCCTCGTCGCCGCGCCGGTCGGGGTCCTCGCCGGCACCTACCTCGCCGAGTTCGGCAAGAAGAGCTGGTTCGCCGCGGCGACCCGCTTCGTCAACGACATCCTGCTCTCCGCGCCGTCGATCATCATCGGCCTCTTCGTCTACGAGGTGATCGTCGTGCGCATGAAGCACTTCTCGGGCTGGGCGGGGGCGGCGGCGCTCGCCATCATCGCCATCCCGGTCGTCGTGCGCACCACCGAGGACATGCTGCACCTGGTGCCGACCTCCCTCCGCGAGGCGGCGGCCGCCCTCGGCGCGCCGCAGTGGAAGGTCGTCGTCCAGGTGACCTACCGCGCGGCGCGCGCCGGCATCCTCACCGGAGTGCTGCTCTCGATCGCGCGGATCAGCGGCGAGACGGCGCCGCTCCTCTTCACGGCGCTCAACAACCAGTTCGGCAGCGCCAACATGAACGCGCCGATCGCCAACCTGCCGGTGGTGATCTTCCAGTTCGCCATGAGCCCGTACGAGGATTGGCAGCACCTCGCCTGGGCGGGCGCCCTCCTCATCACGGTCTCCGTTCTGCTGCTCAACATCTTCGCCCGGGTCGTCTTCCGGCAGAAGAAAGCGGGGTAACGCAAGATGATCCAATCGGAAGAGCTGAGGCCGCCCGCGCGGCTCCAGCAGGCCGGCCGGCCCCACGCCGCCCACGCCGCTGAAACCGCCGGGACCGCCGGCACGGCCG
>DATBQN010000449.1:0-5739 GCA_036560825.1 Thermoanaerobaculia bacterium | reverse complement strand
GCGATGGCGAGGCTGGTGCCCGGCCGCTTGGCCTCCAGGTACCCCACCAGCCGCCCGCCGCCCGCCCACACCTGGAAGTCGACGTCGCCGGCGAGGGTCCGCCGGGGCATCACCGTCACCCGAACGTCCGGACGGCCCCCTTCCGCCGCCGCCCGCTCGAGCAGCGCCTTGAGCGCCGGATAGTGGCTCTCCTCACGCGCGTCCCCCCGGCGCTCCTGCTCGACGAGAGCCCTCAGGTATTCGGCGAGCACGATCCGGGTCCACCGGCCGCGATACCGGCGGCTCTCGGGTTGCGAGCGATTGATCGCATATTTCGGTAAAAGAGTATCCCATAGCAGGAACCCTGAAGATGTCGAGATAGACAACGATCGTCCGCGAATGGGACCAAATCGAGGATTGAAGTGGACGATCCAGCGGTCGACGTGTCGAAAGAGAAGGCGGCGAGATATCTCGTTATCCATTCAAGTAACCTCGTCTGCGGCCGCGCGGCGGGGTGCTACACTTTCTCGCCTTTCCTGGGAAGGAGACTCGGCCGGTGGGGAGATCGCTCGCAGCTGCCGTCCGCCTGTCGCTCGGCCTCGTCGCGACGGCCCTGCCGGCGCTGGCTGCCAGCGCTGCGGGCGCTGCGAGCCCGGCCTGGCCTCCCCTCGCCGACCAGATGAGCGCCGCCGGCGCCCCCGCGGGGAGCGCCCTCGCCCGGCTGATCGCCGCCAACCAGGACCTCTCGCTCCTCCGTGCCGATGAGGCGCGCGACCGCCGCGGCCTGCCGCCCTGGCTCCGCGTCTACTGGCGCAAGGGTCACCCGGAGGGCCGCTACACCGCCGCCGATCCCACCGGCGGCTACCCGCTGGTGCTCAAGGAGGTCCTCGAATGGATGGAGACCCATCCCGACCTCGCTCCCCCTGCCGCCCGAGCCGCGCCGGCGGGCCGCGCGGCGACCTCCGGGCCCGAGCGGCGGATCTCGGGGGCGGCTCTGAGCCCACGGAGCGAGTCCGACATCCGCATCGACTTCCACGATCCGCAGAAGGTCCTCGCCGCCTCGAACGAGATCGGCGGCAGCGGCCGGCAGGCCGTCTTCTCCTCGAGCGACGGCGGCGCGACCTGGAGCCAGACCAGCCTGCCCCTGGTGTCGACCGACTCCTTCCACTCCGATCCCACCGTCGACTGGAGCTCCGACGGCACCGCCTGGTCGACGACCATCGGCATCCACGGCAACATGCTCCACCTGCGCGCCTACAAGTCGACCGACCACGGCGCCACCTGGACCTTCGACGCCACCTACTCGGGCGCCCAGACCGCCACCGACAAGGAGATGATCTGGGTCGACCACAGCGATACGTCGCCGTACAAGGACAACCTCTACGCCATCTGGCACAACGGCGACCCCGTCTACGTCAACCGCCGCACCGGCCCGGCCGGCGCCTGGCAGTCGCCGCTCCAGGTGAGCGGCGGCGAGACCACCGGCACCGGCATCGGCGCCGACATCAAGACCAACGCCGCCGGCGACCTCTTCGGCCTCTGGCCCGACACCGGGAGCCAGCGCATCTACGCCGTCAGGTCGACCGACGGCGGCGCCACCTTCGGCGCGCCGGTCGCCGTCGCCTCCACCTTCGGCTCCTTCGACATCGGGGTGCCGGCGATGGACAGCCGGCGGGCCTTGATCTACGTCACCGCCGGCGCCTACCGCACCAGCGTCGAGAGCGACGTCTTCGCGGCCTGGGCCGATCTCTCCGGCGCGCCGGGCTGCGCCGGACCGGGCGACGAGCCGGGCGCCGACGTCGCCTCGGCCTGCAAGACGCGCATCTGGTTCGCCCGCTCGACCGACGGCGGCGCCACCTGGTCCGCCGCGGCGATGCTCAACAACCCGGCCTCGCTCAACGACCAGTTCAATCCCTGGCTGACGGTCGACGAGAGCGCCGGCACGCTCGCGGTCATCTACTACGACACGGTGAACGACGCCGGGCGGCTCAAGGTCGACGTCTGGTACCAGTCCTCCTACGACCGCGGCGCCACCTGGAGCGCTCCCTTCAAGCTCACCTCGGCGGAGACCGACGAGACGGCAGAAGGCGAGGACTCCGGCAACCAGTTCGGCGACTACAACAGCCTCTCGGGCTACGCCGGGGTCTTCTTCCCCTCGTGGACCGACCGCCGCAGCAACCTCTTCGAGGAGATCTGGACCGCCGGCGTGTCCGACGCCTGCACGCCGCCCGGCCCGCCCACCGGCACCGCGGCGATCAACGCGAGCCCCAACCACGTGCAGGTGAGCTGGTCCGCCAGCCCGCCGGCGACGGTCTTCGACGTCTACCGCGCGACCGGCAGCTGCGCCTCGCCGGGGCCCTACGCGCGGATCGCGAGCGGCGTCTCCGGGCTCTCCGTGACCGACGGCTCGGTCTCCGGCGGGATCACCTACGCCTATCGGGTGACCGCGGCGGCCGCCCCCGGCTCCTGCTCCTCGGGCCCATCCCCCTGCGCCCAGATCGGGGCGACCGGCGCCTGCACCCTGCCGCCGAGCTTCGCCGGCCTCGCCACAGCCACCAGCTCGGGCACCGCGACCTGTGGCCTCGATCTCTCCTGGGCGGCCGCCACCCCTGCCTGCTCGGGGCCGCTCGCCTACGACGTCTACCGCTCGACCGATCCCGGCTTCGTGCCCGCTCCCGACAATCGCATCGCGACCGTCGCCGGCACGAGCTTCCACGACGACGTCGGCCTCGCCAGCGACGTCAACTACACCTACGTCGTCCGCGCTCTCGACACCGGCGACGGCGCCGAGGAGGGCAACCTCGCGCGGGTGACCGCGGCGCCGTCGGGCGCCGCGCTCTGGAGCGAGACCTTCGAGGGCGCCGGCGGCTTCGACCACGCGGGCTGGTCCCACGCGGCGCTCAGCGGCCCGGCGGACTGGGCGCTCTCGACGGCGCAGTCGGCGAGCCCCACCCACTCGTGGCTCGCGGCCGAGCAGGCGCTGCCCGCCGACCGCGTGCTGGTCAGCCCGCCGCTCGCCGTCCAGGCGGGCCAGCGCCTCTCGTTCCGCCACACCTTCGCCTTCGAGGGCGGCCCGGCGGCGTGCTACGACGGCGGCACGCTCGAGCTGTCGAGCGACGGCGGGGCGAGCTGGTCGACAGTGCCCGACGCCGCCTTCACCGCCGGCGGCTTCAACGGCACCATCTTCAACGGCGCCGGCAACCCGCTCGCCGGCAAGCGCGCCTGGTGCGGCGGCGGGATCGGCCCGATGACCCGCGCCGCCGTCGACCTCGCCGCCTGGGCGGGGCAGTCGGTCAGGCTGCGCTGGCGCGAGGGGGACGACAACGCCGGCGTCGTGGCCGGCTGGTACGTCGACTCCGTCGCGCTCTCCGCCGCCTGCCGGCCCGGTCCGGGCCCGCTCGCGTTCTACACCCTCACCCCCTGCCGCGTCGTCGACACCCGCGGGCCCGCCGGCCCGACCGGCGCCCCGGCCCTGGCGGCGTCCTCCCAGCGCACCTTCGT
Source organism: Thermoanaerobaculia bacterium (assembly GCA_036560825.1). Taxonomy (GTDB): domain Bacteria; phylum Acidobacteriota; class Thermoanaerobaculia; order Multivoradales; family UBA5704; genus DATBQN01. The sequence continues at coordinate 2,259 of DATBQN010000449.1, read as the reverse complement.
CCTCGCCGGAGCGTGCGGCATCCCGGCGGAAGCGCGGGCGCTGGCCCTGAACGTCACCGTGGTCCAGCCGGGGGCCGCCGGCGACCTCCGCCTCTTCCCCTCCGGCCAGCCGGCGCCACCCACCAGCACCATCAGCTTCGGCACCGGCCAGATCCGCGCCAACAACGCCGTGACGGCGCTGTCGAGCGGCGGCGCGGTCACCGTGCAGGTGGACTCCGCCGCCGGCCTCCAGCTCCTCCTCGACGTCACCGGCTATTTCCGCTAGACGCCCAGGGCCGGCACACCGGCGCACACACCGGCACAGGGCCTGTCGTCCCTGGCACCTATTGATAGAGTCGGCGACGCATTTCCCCTCGAGGAGGTATCGATGCACTCGAAAGGTACCGGGCGCCTCGCCCGTGGTCTCTGCCTCGCCCTGGGCTTCAGCGCGCCGGCGCTGCTCGGCTCACCCGTCGCCGCGATCGTGGCGCCGCCGCGACCCCTCGCCAAGGGCCAGGCGTCCGCCATCGCCAACCTGGACGTGCGAGCCAACGGGCGCGCCCTGATCGCCAAGGTGCTCTCGGCCAATCACATCGACCTCAACCGGGGCGCCACCCGCGCCGTCGCGCAGGTGCGCTCGCTTCGCCAGGGGCTGGCGCGCTTCCAGGCGACAGTGCCGGGCGCCGACGTGCGCTTCTCGCCGCTCGTCGGCGGGCCCGAGGTGGTACGCAACGGCCGTGGCCCGCTCTCCGCACCGGCGGCCGGCGCCGGGGTGGACATCGTCCGCGCCTTCCTGCACGCCCGCAAGGACCTCTACGGCCTCACCGACTCCGAGATCGACGGCCTCGCCTTCCTCGGCGAGAGCGTCAGCCGGCGGAACGGCCTCCGCATGGTCCGCCTCAGCCAGTCGGTGGGCGGCATCCCGATCTTCCAGAGCGAGAGCCGCTTCCTGCTCGACCGCCAGGGCCGCGTGGTCCGCACCGTGGCGCAGCTCTTCCCGGGAGCCTCGGCGAGCGCGCTGGCCGTCTCCCCGGCCCTCTCGCCGCAGCAGGCCTTCGGCAACGCCATGAGCTCGGTCGGCATCCATCTGGATCTCTCGAAGGTCGAGCTCGGCGCGACGGATGCGGCCGGCAGGACGAGGCTCCTCGCCGGCGACCCGCGGATCGCGGGGCCGGCGACCAGCCAGCTCGTCTACTTCCCGTTGGGACCGGGCGTCCTCATCCCGGCCTGGATGCAGGTCACCTTCACCACGGGTCCCGGCGACTGGACGACGGTCGTCGACGGCGCCTCCGGGCTCGTCCTCTGGCGGAAGAACCTGCGGAGCCACGCCTCGACCCAGGAGGCGCGCTTCAGCGTCTACGCGCAAGGGGACGGCAAGACCCCCGCGCACGACCCGGCTCCGCACCAGCCGACCGACGTCAATCCCGGCGACGGCACCCAGTTTCCCGAGATCGCGCGGACGACCGTCAGCATGAGCGCCGTCCAGGACACGACGGCGAGCCCGGACGGCTGGATCCCCGACGGCGGACAGACGACGACCGGCAACAACACCGATACCTATCTCGACACCAACCACGACGACGCGCCCGACGCCGGCCTCCTCGACGACAACGGCCGGCCGGTCGGCAACCTCGACGGCGGCGGCAACGACCGCGACTTCCTGGGCACCGGCTACGCCTACACCCCGGCCCCGATGGGCGGCAATCCGGACGCCGGCACCAGCCCGACCGACACCCAGTTCCGGCGCGGCTCGGTCACCCAGCTCTTCTACGACACCAACTGGTACCACGACCGGCTCTACGAGCTCGGGTTCGACGAAGGGGCGGGGAACTTCCAGACCGACAACTTCGGCAAGGGAGGGGCCGCCGGCGACCCGGTGCTCGCCGAGGCACAGGATGGCTCGGGCACCGACAACTCGAATTTCTCGACCCCGCCCGACGGCACTTCGGGCCGCATGCAGATGTTCCTCTTCGACTTCCCGACCCCGCAGCGCGACGGCAGCCTCGATGCCACGATCGTCCTCCACGAGCTGACCCACGGCACCTCGAACCGCCTGATCGGCGACGGCAACGGCCTCATCTGGGACGAGGGCGGCGGCATGGGCGAAGGGTGGAGCGACTTCTATGCCCTGTCGCTCTTGAACGGCACCAACGCCGACGACCCCGACGCCGAGTACTCCGTCGGCGAGTACGCCACCTACCAGTTCCTCGGCCTCACCGACAACTACCTCTACGGCATCCGCCGCTTCCCCTACTCGACCAACCACGCCGTCAACCCGCT
>DATBQN010000448.1:0-2892 GCA_036560825.1 Thermoanaerobaculia bacterium | reverse complement strand
TCGGTCGCTCGAAGAAGTGCTTCAGAGAGCTCTCGCGGAGCTGGGGTAAGAAGCTTCTCGTTTCCGGATCCTGCGCGCCCTCTCTGGTCGCTTCAGGGTGAGCTCGTGCCCGCTGCCGGCGCCGGGCGGGGCGCCGGTGCTATCCTTTTCGGCATGGTCGCCGACGCCTCGTGGGGAGCGCTCGCCGAGAGGGAACGGCGTTTGCAGAGACCTCGCGGCGCGATGCGAGGGAAGGCCTTTCAGCTCCTGGCTACTCTGGCGACCGTTGCGGCCGTAGCGATCAGCACGGTCGCCGCGGTGGCGGCCATGCCTGCACCGGCGTCCGCCGCCGAGCCGGGCTTCCTACCGGCGCCGATCTGGGGTGCCGACGTCCGCACCCTGGCCTTCTCGCCCGAGGACCCCGCGGTCGTCCTCGCCGGCACCTCGGCCGGACAGGTCTATCTCTCGCGCAGCGGCGGCGCCACCTGGGAGAACGCCGGTGCGGCCCTTCCTTTCCCCGGCTGGGTGGTCGGCGCGCTGCGCTTCGACCCCAATCGCCCGAGCCGCCTGTGGACGGCGCTCTGGGGGATCTGGGGCAGCGGCCAGGTGGCGTTCTCGGACGACCTCGGCAGGACCTGGGTGGCGGCGGCGCACGGCCTGCCCGACGAGCCGGTCTACACGATCGCCCTCGTCCCCGGCCGCGAGGGGCATCTCTACGCCGCCACCCGTTCCGGCGTCTGGGGCACCGAGGATGGCGGCGGCTCCTGGCGGCGCTTGACCGCCGCCCTCCCCGAGGTGCAGAAGGTGACCAGCCTCTTCGTCGATCCGAGCCTGCCGGACACCGTGATCGCCGGCACCTGGCGCCAGGCGTACCGGAGCGACGACGGCGGCAAGACCTGGGGCGCGCCCCTCGAAGGCATGGTACTCGACACCGAGGTCTTCAGCCTGACGCCGATCGCCGACCGTCCGGGCGAGATCTGGGCTTCGACCTGCGGCTGGGTCTACCAGACGGTCGACCACGGCTCGCACTGGCAGCGCTTCAAGCAGGGGCTGGACGAGCGCCGGACGACGAGCTTTGCCGCCCTCCCCGACGGGCGGCTCCTCGCCGGCACGGTCTCCGGCCTCTACGTCTCGACCGACGTCGGCAGGACCTGGGTGCGCAAGAGCGACCCGGCGCTCTCGATCCTCGCCATCGCCGTCCACCCGAAGCGGCCGGAGCGCATCGTCCTCGGCACCGAGGGCTCGGGCGTCTGGATCTCGAACGACGGCGGCGAGCACTTCCAGCGCGCCAGCGAGGGGCTGACGAACACGCGCATCTGGGCCCTGGCATCGGTGGGGCCGGAGCTGCTGGCCGCGGTCGACCACGCGGGGCCGATCTCCGGCATCCACGGCTCGAGCGACGGCGGCCGCACCTGGAACGGCCTCTTCGCGCCCCTCCCCACGGTGCTCGACCTCGCGGTCTACCAGGGCCGCGCCTATGCGGGGACCGACCGCGGCCTCTACCAGCGGCTGGGGCAGGACTGGCACCGGATGGCGGAGCTCGGCGAGCAGCGCATCGAGCAGCTCGCCACGGACGGGCGGGCGCTCGTCGCCCGCACGGCGACGGGCTTCTGGGAGCTCAAGAACGGCGAGATCTTCGTGCCGCTGCCGTGGAAGCACGGCGCCCCGCGCTCGGCGGCGCTCCTCGACGGCGCCCTCTGGGCGAGCGACGCCCAGGGCGTCTACCGGCTGACCGCCGCCGCCAACCACACCATCGCGGCGCCGGCGCCCGGCGGCCGTCTCGACCGGCTGGGCGATCGCCTCCTCCTCTGGAGCGCCTCCGGCGCCTGGGTCCGCGGCGGCGGGCTGGACGGCGAGTGGACCGAGATCGCCGAGAAGCCGACGCGGGTGCTGCCGACCGGCGACGCCCGCTATCCGGCGCTCGTCCTCGAGGCCGACGGCGCCAAGCTCTACGACCGCGCGGCGCGCGCCTTCCGCCCGCTCGACGTCCCCTTCCCGGCGCGCGACATCGCCGCCGCGCTCGTCCGCGGCGGCCGTCTCTTCCTCGGTACCTCCGGGTACGGTCTACAGGTCCGCGACCTGCCGGAGCTCCAGCCGCCGGCGGCAGCCGACGAGACCACCTCGGCCGCGAACCAATAACCGTGGATCGGCTCGTCACGCCGCCGGTCGACGAGACGCCTCCACGCGGATCCGCCAGGCGTGCACGACGCTCGGCACGTCGTGGCGCCAGGCGGGGAGGATGAGCGTGATGGCAAAATCCTCGAGATTGGAGAGCAGACCGCAGGCGATGGCGAGGGGAACGAAGGTTCCGCTGCCACGGGCGAAGAGGAGGACGAGCGCCGCGAAGAGGGTGAGACCCCAGAGCTTCGCGGTCCACGCGTGATAGCTCGCCACCCGTCCGAACTTCCATCTCTCGATGAGGCGATCGAACACCAGCGTGCCGACGACGAGCGCGATTCCGGTCGCATAGGCGCGAAGCAGCTGGGGCTGCAGGCACCATGCGCAGAACAAGGCTGCGAGATAGAAGGCGATGTCGATGATGCTGTCGAGGCGCCTGAGCCCGGCCGTGCTCACCCCGAAGCGGCGGGCGACGACGCCATCGAAGACGTCCGACACGAAGCCGGCGACGAGCGCCGCCGCCGCGAGCCCGCCCGCATGGGCGATGCCGCAGGCAACGAGCACCGGCGCGAGCGCCGCGCGGAGGCCAGTCAGCCCGAGCGCGACGGCGCGGCCCCACCGCTGCGCGCGGGTCAATCCGACCGACGTATTCTCGCCGAGGCTCATCGCTGGCGCAGGGATCACAGCGCCACGAGATTGAGGTCGGGTATCCGCGAGAAATGGCGATGATTGCGAGTCAAGAGAATACCGCGATGAATCGCGACGATCCCGGCGATCAGGCTGTCGGCCATTCCA
>DATBQN010000447.1:0-3744 GCA_036560825.1 Thermoanaerobaculia bacterium | reverse complement strand
GGGACCTTGCGCATCGCCGCCAGCACCCGCTCGTCGCGCACGCCGCGGGCGGCGATCTGCGCCACCATGCGCTCGCGCTGGACCGCGAAGTCGCTCATCCCGCGCCGGACCGGGCCGGGGCGCCCGCGAAGTCGAGGCGCGCGAGCTTCTCCTTGAGCGGTGCGAACGACTCGAGCCCGGGGTAGTAGGTCAGGTCGAGGTGGAGCGGCGTGACCGAGATCGAGCCCAGGGTGACGGCCTCGAAGTCGGTGCCGCTCGCCCGCTCCCACTGCGGCGCGCCGGCGATCCAGTAGTACTTGCGGCCGCGCGGGTCGAGCTTCTCGATCACCGACTGCTTGTAGACCCGCCGGCCGAGCCGGGTGAAGGCGATCCCCTGGATGGGCCCCGCCGGGACGTTGACGTTGAGCAGCAGGTCGCGCGGCAGGCCGCCGTCGGCCGCCTGGGTCGACCCGGACGAGGCGATGAGGATCTCGAGCAGGCTGCGCGCGAAGCGCGCCGCGGGGTCGAAGGAGAAGCCCTCCGCGACCTCCTGGCTGAAGGCGACCGACGGGATGCCGAGGAGCGTCCCCTCGAAGGTCGCCGAGACGGTGCCCGAGTAGGTGACGTCGTCGCCCAGGTTCAAGCCGAAATTGATCCCCGAGACGACGAAGTCGGGCGGCGAGTCCTTGAGGAGGGAGAGCACCGCCAGGTTCACGCAGTCGGTCGGCGTGCCGTCGACCGAGTACCATCGCTCCGCCACCTTCTGCATGCGGAGGGGTCGCGACAGCGTGAGCGCGTGGCCCGAGGCGCTCTGCTCGCGGTCGGGCGCCACCACCACCACCTCGGCGATCTCCCCGAGCGCCGCGGCGAGGAGCTTGATCCCCTCGGAGAAGACGCCGTCGTCGTTGGTGATCAGGATGCGTGTCAAGCGCTCACCTCGCCGCCGTGGACCGCGCTAGCGCCCGACGTAACGCCCGATGAGCGGCGCCAGGTCCTTGAGCGTCTGCTCCGGGATGAGCGAGCGCTCGGTGACCAGCGCCATGGCGAGGGCGCTCGGGCAGGGGCAGGCGCGCTCCGCCGCGGGGTCGAGGCGGGCGAGGATCTGGCGCACCACCTCCTGCGACATCTTGACGTTCTGGCGGATCACCTCCATCACCCCCTCGCCCGAGACCGCCTCCTCCGTCTCGTGCCAGCAGTCGTAGTCGGTGATCATGGAGAGCGAGGCGTAGCAGATCTCCGCCTCGCGGGCGAGCCGCGCCTCGGTCAGGTTGGTCATGCCGATGACGTCGACCCCGTGGCTGCGGTAGATCTCGGACTCGGCGCGGGTCGAAAACTGCGGCCCCTCCATGTTGACGTAGACGCCGCCCTCGTGGACCGTGGCGCCGGCGCTCCGAGCCGCCGCGGCGAAGAGGGGGATGAGGCGCGGGCAGACCGGCTTGGCAAGCGAGACGTGGGCGACCAGGCCGCGGCCGAAGAAGGTGTCCACGCGGTGCCGGGTGCGGTCGTAGAACTGGTCGGGGACGACGATGTCGGTCGGCTTGTAGTCGAGCTTCATCGAGCCCACCGCGGAGACCGAGATGAGCTGCTCGACGCCGAGCACCTTGAAGCCGTAGATGTTGGCGCGATAGTTGAGCTCGCTGGGGAGGAGGCGGTGGCCGCGGCCGTGGCGCGGCAGGAAGGCGACCGGCCGGCCGTCGAGCTCGCCCAGGACGTAGGGGTCCGAGGGGTCGCCGAACGGGGTCTCGACGCGGCGCTCCTCGCGGACGACCATCCCCTCCACCTGGTAGAGGCCGCTGCCGCCGATCACGCCGATGCGGATGTCGCTCATGAAGATCGTCTCCCGGGGAATTGGGTGGTTCCGGAGCCGGGCGAGTGTAGCGCGGCTGGGATGGCTTTCCTACCCTGTCTACCCCGGTCTACCCCGCCGCTGCCGCCACCGCCAGCGCCGTGGCGAGCGCCTGGCGGCCGCGGGCGCCGTCGACGAGCGGCGTCCGCCCGCCCCGGCAGGCGGCCACGAAGGCCTCGAGCTCGCGCTTCAGGGGCTCGGCGCGCTCGACCGGCAGGTCGTCGGGGACGATCCGCCGCGCCGCGCCCTCGGCGTCCAGGCGGTAGCCGCGGATCTCCTGCGCCTGGTAGTCGAGCGAGTAGTAGCGGCTGGGCAGGAAGGCGCGCAGCTTCCTCACGCGCTCGGCGGAGATGCGCGAGGCGGTCAGGTTGGCGACGCAGCCGGAGGCCAGGGCGACGCGGGCGTTGGCGATGTCGATGCGCGGCGAGAGCACCGGGATGCCGGTCGCCCGCACCTCGGCCACCTCGCTGCCGTCGAGCGCGTGGAGGATCTGCAGGTCGTGGATCATGAGGTCGAGGATGACGTCGACGTCGAGGCTCCGCGGCGAGAATACTCCCAGCCGCTGCACCTCGAGGAAGCGCGGCGGGATGGCGAGGCCGGCGAGCGCCTGGACGGCGGGGTTGTAGAACTCGACGTGGCCGACGGCGAGGACGGGCGCCGGCCGCCGCGCGCCGGCGCGCTCGAGCAGCCGGTCGGCCTCGGCGAGCGAGGCGGCCATCGGCTTCTCGACGAGGACGTGGAGGCCGCGATCGAGGAGCCGGACCCCCACCTCGGCGTGCGCCAGGGTCGGCACCGCGACCACCGCCGCCTCGATCTCCCCGGCGAGGGCGTCGAGGCTCGCGTAGGCCCGCGTCCCGTGCTCGCGCGCCACCGCCTCGGCGGCGGTCGCCGAGACGTCGTGGACGCCCACCAGCTCGGCCCCGGGGAGCCCGGCGAGGATGCGCACGTGATGGCGGCCGAGGGCGCCGGTGCCGACGACGCCGACGCGCAGGGGAGGGGCGGGCGGCGGGCTACTCAGCGCCGTCCTCCCGACCCTCGCTCCCTGCCGTCGCCGCGGTCACCGCGCCCGCGGCGCCGGCGCGGCCGCCGCTCCGCCCGGGGGTCGACTTGTGGATGCCGCGCCGGGAGCCCGCGATGAAGGCGAGGAGGTAGTCGATCTCGGCGTCGCCGGCGAGCTCCTCGCCGATGCGCGCCACCGCCTGTTCCGTCGACAGGCGCGAGCGCACCAGCAGCCGGTAGGCGCGGTCGAGCCGCCGGATGGTCTCCGGCGCCATCCCCTTGCGGGTGAGGCCGATGGTGTTGATCCCGTAGCAGGCGGCCTTCTGGCCCACCGTCTTGACGAACGGCAGGGCGTCCATGACCACCACGGTGTAGGCGCCGACGTAGGCGTGGCGGCCGACGCGGCAGAACTGGTGGACGCTGGTGAAGGCGCTGATCGTGGCGTCGTCGTGGACCTCGACGTGGCCGGCGAGCGTCGCGTTGTTGGCGAAGACGGTGCGACTGCCCACCTGGCAGTCGTGCGCGATGTGGGTGTAGGTCATGAAGAGGTTGTCGCTGCCGACGCGGGTGACGCCGCCTCCCTTGGCCGTGCCGCGGTGCACGGTGCACCCCTCGCGGAAGACGTTGCGGTCGCCGATCTCGACGGTGACCCTTTCGCCGGCGAACTTCAAGTCCTGCGGCTCGAAGCCGATGCAGGCGTGGGAGAAGATGCGGTTCTCGCGGCCGATCGTCGCCGGCCCTTCGATCTTGGCTCCGGCGGCGACTTCGGTGCCTTCGCCGATCTCGACCTCGGCGCCGATCACGGCGAACGGACCGACGCGGACGCCGTCGGCGAGCACGGCGCCGGGATCGACCACGGCGAGCGGATGGATCTGTGCGCTCATCGTGCCGCGCGCTCCGCACGATTCCGGTCCACCATG
>DATBQN010000446.1:0-2808 GCA_036560825.1 Thermoanaerobaculia bacterium | reverse complement strand
ACGGGCGAGTTTAGCCGCGGCGATCCCTTTTCGCAGCAGCTTCGGTACGCAACTCGCCCTGCCTGGCCGTGGATATGTCTCAGCCCTGGCGCCGGGCCACGCCTACCTGAACGCCGTCGCGGGAGATTTCTTTGCGACCCTAGGCACGGCGGTGCGCCGCGGGCGGCCGTTGCTGGATTCGGACGAAGCCGGTCGCGCGCGGGTCGCGGTGGTCAACGAGACGGTAGCGAGGCTCTTCTGGCGAGGACAAGATCCACTCGGCCGATGCATCCAGGTGGGGAGCGAGAGGGATCCTTGCGCCGCGGTGGTCGGCGTCGTCGAGGACGCGCGGCGCAATGAGCTGTTGCCCGAGCCGCCTACCCTTCAGGTCTACGTACCGCTGAGCCAGGCGCCTTCCTGGATCCACTCGCGCGCGCTCTTCGTACGGCCGGCACGCGACGCGGAGGCATTCGCTGCGGTGCTCCGCCGGGAGGTGCAAGCCGTAGTTCCCGGCCTTCCCTACGTCGACGTCGGAAGGCTCGCTGACCGGCTCGATCCACAGGCCCGACCCTGGACGGCGGGCGCGGGGTTGCTTTCGCTCTTCGGAGTGTTGGCGCTCGTTCTGGCGACGATCGGGATTTTCGCGGCGGTCTCCTCAGAGGTCGCCTCGCGACGGCATGAGCTGGGAGTGCGGCTGGCGCTCGGCGCCGGTCCGGGCGATGCGGTCTGGCTGGTGACCAAGCTGGGCGTCGTGCCCGCCGCAGTCGGTGCAGGTCTCGGCCTCGCGATCGCGCTCACACTGTCGCGATATGTCGAGCCGCTTCTCTTCGCCGTCCGCGTGGGCGACCCTTGGACCGCCGCGGCCGTCACGCTTGCACTCGTCACGGCAGCGCTCCTCGCGACCTGCCCGCCGGCCCGCCGGGTTCGGCGAATCGACCCCGCAACGGAACTCCGCGCAGAGTGAGCCGGACGCGCTGGCCCGTCCTCAGGCCAAGGAGCGCCCGCTGGCGCCGCGCAGCTCAGCCGGCGAGGATCTCGATCGCCTGGCGGCAGAGGCGCATCAGGTCCTGCCAGGCCGACTCGACCTCGGCGCCGGGCTGGACGATGCCGATCAGGCGCTGAACCTGCTGCGCTCCCTTCGCCATCCGGCGGGCATGGGCGAGGGCCTCGGCCCGACGGTTCGCGGCGAGGGGACCAGCCAGCGGTTGGGCGCGCGGGAACATGCCCGGACGGAATCGGTTGTGGAACCGGATGGCGGAGCCCACGATGTCCTCGATGGCGACCTGCAGCCGGTCCTCGGCCGGCGTCAGCGTCCCGCCGGCGCGGCGCTTGGGCGCCAGAAACCGGCGATAGGCCGCCGCCATGCGCTGCGCGGCGGCCTCGAGGTCGCGGCTCGATTCCTGCAGCTCGCGCTGAACCGTCGGGGTGATCGGGGTGAGCGGGGCGCTCGGAGCGCTCGGAGCGCTCGTGATGTTCGGAGCGATCGGCTGGGCGGCCGGCTGCTCCTCCGCGGGGATCGCCGGCTCTCTGCTCTCCGTCGCAAGGGGCGGCAAGGGGGGCCTTTCGGCGTCCGCGGACAGGGCTCGGCGAGCCTGCCGCACGGGCCTCGCTGCCGACGCCGAAGCCGCCGGAGCCGGCGCGGCGGCCGCGACGGGCAAGGGATTCGGCTCGCGAGGAGGTGCCGTGGGCGAGGCTATTGACGGCGCCGGAACCGCGGCCGTCGTGACCGGCTGAGCTGCGGGAGCCGTCTTTGCAGCGGCGGACGAGCCGGCGGCGGAACGACCGGCGTGAGCTTGGAGCCACCAGGCGCCGAGGCCGGCGGCGACGACCAGGGCGGCGGCGATCGCCATCCAGGCCCGCCGGCCGCGCGGCTTCGTCATGACGACGGCATCGTAGGAGCTCGCCTCCCGTTCGCCGGCCGGGCGGCTGGACGGGGTCGTCGGCGGCGATTTGACCTGGGTCGGCAGGCCGGCGAGCTCCGCGGCGGACCGCCGCGGCGAGGTCTCGTAGCCGCCGGGCGCGAGGGCGGCCGGGTCGCGGCCGGCGGCCGCCAGGCAGGCGCGGAACTCCTCGGCGCTCTGGAAGCGCTCGGCGGGATCCTTGGCGAGGGCGCGGAGCACCGCCCGGTCGATCCACAACGGGAGGCCGGGCACCAGCGTCGAGGGCGGCGCCGGCTGCTCCTCGACCTGGGCGCGGATGACGTCGTACTCGCTGTCGCTGGCGAACGGCACCCGCCCGGCCACCATCTCGTAGAGGACGGCTCCCAGGGAGTAGACGTCCGAGCGGCGGTCGCCCTCCTCGCCGCGGAGCTGCTCGGGCGGCATGTAGCGCAGCGTCCCCACCATCAGGCCGGTGCGGGTGAGCCGCGCGCTGCCGGCGGCGCGCGCGATGCCGAAGTCCATCACCTTGATGGAGCCCGCCTCGGTGAGCATCAGGTTGTCGGGCTTCAAGTCCCGGTGGACGATCCCCAGCCGGTGGACCTGCTCGACCCCTTCGAGAGCGGCGGCCAAGAGCGGCACCGCGCGCGGCCAGGGCAGAGCGCCCTCCTCGCGCAGCACGCCGGCGAGCGTCCGGCCGCGCACGAACTCCATGGCGAGGAAGAGGTCGTCACCCTCGCGGAAGAAGCTGTAGATGGTGGCGATCGCCGGGTGGCTCACCCTCGCCAGGAGCTTCGCCTCGGCGCGGAAGCGCTCGACGGCGCTGGGCTCGCGCGCCAGCTCCGGGCGGATCGCCTTGACCGCCACCTCGCGCTCGAGCATCGGGTCGAGGCCCCGGTAGACGGTGCCCATCCCCCCCTCGCCGATGCGCTCGACGATCTCGTAGCTGCCG
>DATBQN010000445.1:0-5299 GCA_036560825.1 Thermoanaerobaculia bacterium | reverse complement strand
GAGAACGAGGGCGGTTTCATGGGCTGGGTGCGGGCTCACCGCGAGCATGAGTGGAGAGAGTGGGAGCAGAAGCACCACATCCCGCCGCCTCCGCCGCCGCAATAGTAGGAAGTAGGTAAGAGCTGGCGGAGTTCCGTGGCTGGGTCAAAGCCCCGGAGCTCCGCCGCTCGCTCACCCTCGCCAAGAACCGCTGCGTCACCTCCTGCCTCGAAGGAGCTTGCCGGCGCCCGGGATAGAATCGCGCTCATCCGGAAGGCCGTAAGCTCGCCCGCCGACAGGCGCCGGCCAGCGGCCGCCGGGGGAGGCGCGAGATGCCGGGATGGAAGGGGATCGTTGGCGCCAGCTTCACGGCAGAGGAGTTCGACGGCTACTGCCACACGCTCCAGTGGCTCGCCTGGCGGCCCTCGTTCATCGTCCTCCACAACACCGGGAGCCCGTCCCTCGCGCAGCGCCCGAAGGGCCTCACCAAGCAACACATCCTGAACCTCGAGGCCTTCTACCGCGACCAGCAGGGCTGGAAGGCGGGGCCGCACCTGTTCGTCGACGACCGGCAGATCTGGGTCTTCACGCCGCTCACCGTCTCCGGCACGCACTCGCCGTCCTGGAACAAGCCCTCACTCGGGGTGGAGATGCTGGGCGACTACGAGACCGAGGCCTTCGACGGCGGCCGGGGGCTCAAGGTGCGGCAGAACGCAGCGGCGGCGCTGGCGACCCTCTGCGCCGTGCTCGGGCTGGACCCCGAGACGATGAAGCTGCACCGCGAGGACAAGCAGACGACGCACGCCTGCCCGGGCAAGAACGTCCGCAAGCTCGAGGTGATCCAGCAGGTCGAAGACCTCATCGCGTCGCGCCACGCCGGGGAGCATCCCGGCAAGCCGGTCCCCTGATCCGCAGAGCTCGGGGTCGCGATCGAGGAGAGCGTCGAAACTCGGCGCCGTCCGCCGCGTAGGACGTTCCATGCCCTCCCTGCGTCGGTCGTTGCTTGGCGTGCTGGTGGCGGTCGCGGTCACCACGGCGATGGATGCCACCGGGCTCTCCGTGTTCAGCGCCCTGCCGCCCTTTCCCCTCCTGATCCTCTTCGGGTATCTCGGGCGCCTGTCGCGTCCGGCCATGGGATTCGCGTGGGGGCGCTGGAGACACTACGGTCTGGCGGCGCTCTATCCGCTCGCCGTCCTCGGCGTGGTGGCGCTCGTCGCGGTGCTGGCGGGGGCCGTCGACCTCTCCCACGCGAGCTGGAAGAAGGCCGCGATCAACCTGGCGCTGGTGGCGGTCTCGACCTTCCTCGTCGCCATCCTCACCGAGGAGGGCTTCTTCCGCGGCTGGCTCTGGGCCTCGCTGCAGGCCGCGGGCGCGACGCCGGTGCGCGTCCTGGTCTTGAGCAGCGTCGCCTTCTCGCTGTGGCACATCTCGGCGGTCACCCTCCACACCGGCTTCGACCCGCCGCGGTCGCAGGTACCCCTCTTCCTCGTCAACGCCGCCGTCATGGGCGCGGTCTGGGGACTGCTGCGCTGGATCTCCGGCTCGGTGATCGTCGCCAGCTTGAGCCACGGCCTGTGGAACGGGCTCGCCTACGTGCTCTTCGGCTTCGGCACCAAGGTCGGCGCGCTGGGGATCGCGAACACCGCCATCTATGGGCCCGAGGTCGGAGTCGTGGGGCTGGCCGTCAACCTCGTCTTCGCCGCTGTGCTCTGGCGGTGGTGGTGGAAGGCAGGCGCCGGCCTGAGCTCGACGGGGCAAGCGGGAGAGCTGACGATTTCGCCCTAGTCTTGCCGCAGCGCGTCGAGCGGATCGATGCGCGCCGCCCGGCGAGCGGGCAGGAGGCTCGAGACGAGGGCGATGACGGCGAGGAAGAGGAGCGCGCCGGCGAGCGTCCAGGGGTCGTGCGCTCCGACGTCGTGGAGCTGGCTGCCGAGCAGGCGGCCGAAGGCCAGCGAGAGGGCGGTGCCCAGGGCGAGGCCGAGGGCGGTGAGCCCCAGGCCGTTGCGGAGCACCAGGAGCAGCAGGTCGGTGGGGCTGGCGCCGAGGGCGGAGCGGACGCCGATCTCGCGCCGCCGGCGGCTCACGCTGAAGGACAGCACGCCGTGCAGCCCGAGCGCGGCGAGCACCAGGCCCAGGGCGCCGAGGACGACGTAGAGCGCGGCGGAGAAACGCGCCGGCGCCGTCACCCGGCGGAACAGATCGTCCATCGTCGCCAGGTCGTAGACCGGCTCGTCCGGATCGACGCCGCGGACGACCTCCCGCGCCGCCGCCGCCAGGCCTTCGGGGTGCGCCGCGCGCAGCGCGAAGACCATGGCGTCGAGCTCGAACGCCGTCGGCTGGGCGTAGGGGAAGTACAGGGCGTCCGGGTGCGGCTCGAGCTCGTCGCGCGTCTCGACGAGCGTGCCGACGACGCCGACCACCGTCCTCCACGGGGCCGGCCCGTCGAGGCGGCCCTGCTTGAGACGCTTGCCGATCGGGTCCACGCCCGGCCAGTAGCGGTCGGCGAACGAGCGGCTGACGAGGACGACCCGCGGGGCGCGCGCGTCGTCGCGCTCGGTGAGGAGACGGCCGCGGAGGAGCGGCACCCTGAGCGCCTCGAGATAGCCGGGGGTGATGATCCGCCGGTGCGCGAGATACGGCTCGCGGCCGTCCCGCCCGCGCCCCGGCCGACCCTCGACGCTGAACGAGGTCGACTCGGTGCCCGGGAAGAGCGGCTGGGTGGTGGTGGCTCCCGCCGCCGTCACGCCGGGCAGGGCGCGGAGGCGCCGGGCGACCTCGGCGACGAACGTTGCCTTGTGCGCCAGGTCGGGAAAGTGAAAGGCCGGGAACGCCGCGGCGAAGGTGAGCACCTCGCGGCGGTCGAAGCCGCGGTCCTCGGTGAGGATCCGCTGCAGGCTCCTTCCCATCAACCCCGCCCCCACCAGCACGACGAGCGCGAGGGCGACCTCCGAGACGACGAGCGCCCCCAGGAAGCGGCGTCCGCCGCGCCCGAGGCTGCGGCCCCGGCCGGCATCGCGGAGCGCGCCGTGGAGGCTGAGCCGCGAGAGGCGGAGGGCCGGAACGAGGCCGAAGACGACGCCCACCGCCAGCGACACGGCGGCGGTGAGCGCCACGCTGGCGGCGTCGATGCGCGGCGTGATGTCGAACTCGCCGAGCGCATAGATGGGGGAGATCGCCACCAGCGGCCCGAGGGTCCAGGCGGCGAGGAAGAGACCGAGGGCGCCGCCGGCGAGCCCCAGGAGGACGCTGTAGGCGAGGAACTGCCGGACGAGCGCCGGGCGCGTCGCCCCGAGCGCCGTCCTCACGGCCGCCTCGCCGCCCTGCTCCAGGCTCTGCGCGAGGAGCAGGTTCGAGGCGTTGGCGCAGGCGATGAGGAGCACCAGGCCGGCGACCGCCGAGAGCAGCGCGAGGAGGCGGTCGAGGTCGCCCACGAGCTCGCCGCGCAGGGGGGAGAGGTCGGCCGACCGCGGCGCGTCGGGCCGCGGGTCGTCGGCGCGCAGGCGAGCCGTCAGGCGGGCCATCTCGGCGCGCGCCCGCGCCAGCGGCACGCCGGACCGGAGCCGCGCCGGCACGTAGAGCTGCTCGGGGGCGGTCGGAACGTCGAGGGGGACGAGCGGCACCCACAGCTCCGCCTGGTACGGATGGCGCAGGCCGCGCGGCATGACGCCGATCACCGTGTGCGGCTGGCCGTTCAAGACGAGCGTCTGCCCGAGGATGCCGGGCGCCGAGCCGAACCGCCGCTCCCATAGCCCATGGCCGAGGAGGACGACATGGCGCCCGCCCGGGCGGTCCTCCTCGGCGAGGAAGTCGCGGCCGAGCGCCGGCGCGATCCCCAGCGTGGAGAAGAAATTGGCGGTCACCCGTCCCGCCGGCAGGCGCTGCGGCGCGCCCCGCCCGGAGAGGACGACGTCGGCATCCGTGCCCGCCGCCATGGAGGCGAAGACGTGGTTCTGCTCCCGCCAGCGGAGGAAGGTCCGCGGCGACACGCTCCGCAGGTCGGCATCGGTCCCCGGCTCGGCGCGGTTCTCCCGCACGCGCACCATGCGGCCGATCTCCCGGATGCCCAGCGGGCGGAGGAGGAACGCGTCGACGACGCCCCATACCGCGGCGTTGGCGCCGAGCGCGAGGCCCAGCGACAGCACCACGGCGACCGTGAGCCCGAGATTGCGGCGCATGGTGCGAGCCGCCCAGACCAGGTCCTGTTCCAGCATGGCCACGCCAGGCTTCCTACGCATGCGCCGGGCCAGGGTTGCGCCGCTCGGGCGGCCCCGGCGGGCCGCCCGAGCGCTGGGCGCGCGTTCTACGGTCCGCTCACGGAGACGGAGTGCGACGCGCCGGCGGTGTTGTTGTTGGCGTCGTAGACCGTCAGGTGCACGTTGAAGGTGGCGTTGTACGGGTAGTCGTGGTGAGCGGTCGCACCGCTCGTGGACGTGGTGCCCTCGTCGTCCCAGTCCCAGTAGTAGGTGGCGATGCCGCCGGTCGAGGCCGAGGCGTCGACGTCGCAGCTCCGGCCGGTGCAGGTGATGGTGAACGAGGCCGTCGGCCCGGCGCTGACGGTGACCGAGTGGCTGTCGGTACCCGTTTGGCTGGAGCCGTCCGTCACCACCAGGGTGATCGTGTAGGTGCCGTTGGCGGCGTAGGTGTGGGTCGGGGCCGAGACGCTGCTGCCGCCGGCGGTGCTCGTGCCGTCGCCCCAGGTCCAGTTGTAGTTGACGATGCCGAAGTCGTCGCCGGACGCCTCGGAGTCCGCCGTGCAGACGCGGTTGCTGCAGCCGACGTAGAAGCTGGCGTGCGGCGGGTCGTCCGCCCAGGCGGCCGGAGCGAGGCTCGAGAGGGCGCAGGCGAGGATCAGGATCGGGGGCAGGGAGCGGTGTCGCATGAGGTCCTCCTTAGAGAGCCGGGGAGCTACGGCGGCAGTCGCGGCCCTCGCCGCGGATCGGCGGGCCGGCGCCGCCCGCTAAATAAGCTCTCTCTAAGAGTCTGTGTCGCGAGCGCCCGATCCGTTTCAGGCCTAGGCCGCCGAGCGCCGCGCGGTGACCACGAGGTCGGGGTCGTGGACGGTGAGCGTCGCGGCGGGGCTCTCGGCGGAGAAGCGGATGCGCACCGCCTCGGCTCCCGCCGGGGCGAAGGCCCGCGCGCCGTAGTGCGCCAGCGGGCGCGGCATGGCGTCGGCGCGCCGGATGCTGAGCCCGTGCGCTTCCTGGAAGTCGACGAGGAAGACGTCGCGCTCGCGTGCGCCGAACCGATAGCGCCCGAGCACGGCGCTGCGGTCCTCGGGGGCGAGAGGTTGGATCGGCGGCCGGGGATCCGCGTCGCCCAG
>DATBQN010000444.1:0-3072 GCA_036560825.1 Thermoanaerobaculia bacterium | reverse complement strand
CCCAGGGCCCGACCGTGATCAACCCGGGCAGCGTCGGCTGTCCCGCGTATCGCGCCTCGGGCCCGCCCGAGCACGTCTCGGAGTCCGGCTCGCCGCACGCGCGCTATGCGATCGCCTCGCTGGCGGACGGTCGAGTGGCGGTCGAACTCCTGGCCGTGGAGTACGACCACTCGAGGGCCGCCGCGCGGGCGGAGGCCTGCGGCCGGCCCGACTGGGCGCACGCGATCCGCTTTGGCTTCGCCGCGGACGCCTAGGCGATCGTCCGCCGCGGCAGCTCGCCCGCGATCAGGCCCAGCGTCGTCTCGATCACGTGCTCCAAGGGGCGAGCGTCGGCGCGGTCCTTCCCCGCCAGGGCGAAGGCGGTGCCGTGGTCGACCGAGGTGCGCAGGAAGGGGAGGCCCAGGGTCCAGTTGGTCGCCAGGCCGAAGGCCGCGGTCTTGACCGCGATGAGGCCCTGATCATGGTAGAGGGCGAGGACCCAGTCGAACTCGCCGCCGCGGGCGCGGGCGAAGAGCGAGTCGGCGCTCTCCGGTCCGCGAACGTCGATCCCCCGCTCGCGGGCGCGGGCCACGGCGGGCGCCAGGAGCGCGCCGTCCTCGGAGCCCAGGAGCCCGCCCTCCCCGGCGTGCGGGTTCAGGCCCGCGAGGGCGATCCGCCCGCCGGCGTGCCGGTCGAGGCAGGCGAGCGCCTCGTCGAGCGCCCGCGGGGTGATCCCGGCGATGGCCTCGACGAGCGGCTCGTGGACGGAGAGGAGCGCCACCTGGAGCTCGGGAGCGAGGAAGGCCATCAGGTAGTCGCGGCCGTAGCGCTCGAGGCCGGCGGCCTCGGCCAGGTAGTCGGTGTGCCCCTTGAAGCCGGGAAGGACCTGGCGGGCGATCGACTCCTTGCTGACCGGCGCTGTCACCAGCGCGCGGGCGGCTCCCGAGCGCGCCAGCGCGATGCCGGCGTCGAGCGCCGCCATGGCGCCATGGGCGTCGGCGGGACCCGAGCGGCCGAGCTCGACCGCGCGCCGCTCGCCCACCGGATCGAGGACGGGGAGCGCGCCGCTCGGCAGCGCATCGAGATCCGCCGGCTTGGGCGGCGCGGCCAGGTAGACGAGCCGGTCCCAGGGGAAAGCCGGCAGCGAGGGAACGAGCGCTTCGAGCGCGCTTCGCTCGGCAACGAGAAGGGGCCGGTAGGGACGGTCAGGAACGGGCGAGCCGGCTCGCGCGGCCGGCGCCAGGGCCTTGAGCAGGATCTCGGGGCCGATCCCGGCGGGATCGCCCTGGGTGAGCGCGAGGATCGGCCGGGAGGCGGCGGACGCGGTCAGGAGCTTGGCTCTTAAGCCGGCCGGCCGTCCGGGGAGGCGCCGTCGCCGTCGACGCGCCGGCCCCGCCGCCTGAGCTCCTCTTCCTTGAACATGTAGCGGATGTACTGCTTCTGGATGAGGAGGTTCGGTCCCTGGTTACGGTTCAGCTTGAGGGCGCCCTTGTCGTACCACTCGATCCAGCCGCGCAGCTCCTCGCCGTCGTTCAAGATCACCACCATGGGGGTCTTCGCCGCCATCTGCTTGAGGTAGTAGTACTCCTCGGCGTTGGTCTGCTCGGGCGGGCTCTGCTTGCGGCGGACGGAGCGCGAGGGGAGCTCCTTCTTGAGCTCGTTCATGTCGGGGCGGATCAGCTTGCGGTTGGCCATGGCTGGTCTGTGGTGCCTGGTCTGAAATCAGGACGCCGGCTGGCTCGGAGCCGGGTGGTTGTCCGGGTTCTTGGAACGGTACTGGTCGTCCTCGTAGGCCAGGCAACAGAGCAGTCGGCCGCACTGGCCGGAGATCTTCGAAGGATTGAGGCTCAGGTTCTGTCGCTTGGCCATCTGGATCGAGATCGGACGGAAGTCTTTGAGCCAGGTCGAGCAGCAGAGGGTGAGGCCGCAGACGCCGATGCCGCCCACCAGGCCGGCCTCGTCGCGCGCCCCCACCTGCACCATCTTGACCCGCACCGAGAAACGCGTCGAAAGGTCGCGCACGAGCTGTCGAAAGTCGACGCGCCCCTCGGCGGTGAAGGTGAAGACCGCTTTCTTGCCGTTCAAGGCGAACTCGACGAGCGAGATCTTCATGTCGAGCCCGAGGGCGCGCACGCGCTCCTGGGCGAAGAGCTTGGCCGTCGCCTGGGACTCCAGCTGATGGTCGTAGGCGGCGCGGTCGCCGTCGTCCGCGGCGCGCAGGATCGGCCGCGCGCCGGCTTTCTGGCACGGCTTGAAGATCGCCATCGGCGACTGTTCGACGTGCCCGAAGGCCGGTCCGTTCTCGAGCTCCACGATCACGTTCGCGCCCCTGGCATAGATCTGACCCCCGGTCGAGCAGAGGGTCACGTTCGTCTCATCGCGGAAGCGGACGCCGACGAAGGTGTCGGCGACGGCGGTCGACATCCCCTTGAACGAGCATCCCTGGCAGCCTCCCATGGCTACGTCCGTCCGTGATCGAAAGGTGTTCTATGCACGTTGGGTACCACCCGTTTAAGAATGGCTGACGCTATCACGAACCCCGCGGCCCGCCTTCTTGTGTCTACGGCGTTACAGGCTCAAGCGTGGGGCCGGCTCAGCAGCACGCGCCGGCCGATGTCGCGCCGGAAGACCTTCGACGGCCAGTCGACCGCGGCGACAGCGGCGTAGGCGCGGTCGAGCGCCCCGGCGAGGTCCGGGCCGGTGGCGCAGACGTCGAGGACGCGCCCGCCGGCGCTCACCACCTCGGCGCCGGCGCGCGCCGTGCCGGCATGGAAGATCTGGACGCCGGGGAGGGCCGCGGCGCGGTCGAGACCGCGGATCGCCTCGCCCTGGACCGGCTTCCCGGGATATCCCGAGCCGGCCAAAACGACACACGCGGCCGCCTCGTCCCGGAACCGCAGGCGTGCGGCATCGAACTTTCCCGCGGCCCCGGCGGCGAGGACGGCGGCGAGGTCGTCCTCCAGGCGGAGGAGGAGCACCTGGGCCTCCGGGTCGCCGAAGCGGGCGTTGAACTCGAGCACCTTCGGGCCCTCGGCGGTGAGCATGAGGCCGGCGTAGAGGACGCCCACGAACGGCCGGCCCTCGGCGGCCATG
>DATBQN010000443.1:0-7334 GCA_036560825.1 Thermoanaerobaculia bacterium | reverse complement strand
GTGAGGCCGTTGCGCGCCAGCACCCGCAGGAGGTAGCGCCCGGGCGCCAGGTCGAAGTGGCCGTAGAGCTTGACCCCTCCTCGCGCGAGGACGCCACGGACCTTCGCCAGGTCGAGCTCCAGGGCCTGGGCGAAGTGGTCGTGGACGGTGCCCTGCTCGTCGAGGGCGTAGGCGAAGACGTCCGCCTGCGCCGTCGTGGTGGCGCCGGCGAGGAGGGCCGGCCCGTCGATCTCGATCACCACCGGCACGTAGGCCGCCTGGCCGGCGACCGGCAGCGGCGTGGCGAGCACCGAGGTCGCGATGCGGCCGCCGGGAGCGCCGAGCACGGCGCCGGCGGCCGCCAGCCGGCGCTCCACCGGCGAGCGGGCGAGATAGGGGAGCGGCGCGTAGTAGCCCGGGCGCGCCACCACGCGCGCGCCGCGCGCCAGGCGCTCGTTGCTGAGCTTCACCTTGAGCGGGCGGTAGCGGCCGTCGGCGACGAGGTTCTCGGGCTGAAAGGAGAGCAGGTAGGTGACGCTCGTCCGCGCCAGCAGCTTGGCCATCCCGCCGCCCAGGTCGTTGGTGTTCTCGACCAGGTCGCCGCCGGTCGCGCGGGCCATGGTGAAGAGGCTCTCCTTGCCCCCCGGATGGCGGGCCTGCTGGTCGCCGCCGGCCTGCAGGCCGCCGATGTCGACGCTCTCGATCGTGCAGTCGGCGCGCCGGAACTGCTCGAGCATCCGCTCGACGTCGCCGGCGAGCTTGGTGTCCCCGTAGCGCTGGTCGGAATCGATCTCGACGCGCGCGCCGCTCGCCGCCGCCGCCTGGTTCTTGCGCACCGTCTCCTCGTCGGTGGTGCCGAGGAGGAACTCGCTGTCGAAGCCCTGCGAGAGGTAGACGACGTACTTCTTGCCCTCGATCCCCGCCATCCGTTTCGCCAGCTCGGCGAGCGAGCGGCTCATCGAGGTGACGACGTCGCGCCGCGCCTGCCGCTCGGCGCGGACCTCCACCCGCGCGATCTCCTTGAAGTACCCCCCGGCCAAATCGGCTCCCTTCCCTCCCACGTCGGCCCCCTTGGCGCCGCCCGTCTCGCCCTTGTCCGTCAGGTAGAGGAGGCCGAGCGGATCGGGGCTGCGGTCGACGAGCTGGGGGGCGCCGAGGGTGTCGATGGCGTATTCGGCCTGCCGCCGGTCGGGGCTGAAGCCGAGGAGGAGCCGGGGGCCTTCGGCCGAGCTGTAGCTCGCCACCGCCACCAGGTCGGACGGATGCATGCTCTGGCGCAGCAGACCCTTGGCCGCCTTCTGCGCCCTGACGAGGCCGGCGGGCTCGGAGAAGGAGAGGTCGAAGAGGAAGAGGAAGTGGCGGCGGGCGGCGACCGGGATGGCCGGGGCGGTCGGAGCGCTCGGAGCGGTCGGGGCGGTCGGAGCCATGGCCCCAGCCGCGGGCGCCGCGAGGTCGACGACCTCGAAGCCGGTGATCTTCTGCGGCTTGCCGTCGTCGTAGAGCGCGAAGTCGGCGGCGGTCAGGCCGCGCACCGGCTCATCGCCGCGCACGACGGTGACCGGCACCTCGACCGAGACGACCGAGGCCGTCTCGCCGAAGCCCGGGGCCGGAGCGCCGGAAGGCGGGGGCGCGGCGACTGCGGCGGGCGCTGCGATCGCTGCGATCGCGGCGATCACAGCGCCCGCGGCGGTCACGAGGGACGCGAGGGTGCGCGGCTTCACGGCGACCTCCCTTCGATCGGGCCCGCGCGGCTAGCGCGTGCCGCTCCCCCCCGCCGCCCTGCCGACGGCGAAGGGGATCGAGCTGCTGAGCTCGTGCTTGGTCGCCGGGTCGGAGAGGGTGACGACGAGCGTGTAGTCGCCCGCCGGCAGGCTCCCCGGCTTGAAGGTGGCGAGCAGGTGGTCGAGCCCCTGGGCCGCGCCGGCGCGGCCGCGCAGCGCCACCTCGCCGCCCTTCTGAGCGCCGTCGGCGCCGAAGACGCGCCCCTCGAGCGCCAGGTCGCCGGAGCCCAGCCCGCTCTCCATCAGCACCAGCGTCGCCTCGCCGCCCGCCGCCACCACCGGCCGCGCCGCCGGCAGGAACGGCTGCTCGCCGTTCATGAACGGGAAGGGCACGGCGCGGAGCTTCTCCCGGCCGCCCCCCTCGCGCAGGATGAGCCAGCGGTTCGAGCCGTCGGCGACGAGCGGCGGCAGCAGCGTCCCTTCGCCCTTGTCGAACGCCGGCACGTTGAGCGGCACCGCCACCACGCTGGTCTCGCCGTCGAGGCCGTTGCGCACCAGCACCCGCACCACGTAGTGCCCGGGGTCGAGGTCGAGGTGGCCGTAGAACTTGACGCCGCCCTGCTCGAGGGTGCCGCGGACCTTCTTGAGGTCGAGGCCCAGGCTCTGGCCGAAGTGGTCGTGGATCGTCCCCTCGTCGTCGATCGCGTAGGCGTAGATGTCGCTCTGCGCCACGTCCTTGGCGCCGGCGAGGAGCCCCTTGCCGTCGATCTCGACCACCACCGGCACGTAGGCCTGCTGGCCGGGGATGGGGAACGGCGCCGCGAGCACCGACGTGGCAATGCGCCCGCCGGTGGCGCCGCCGAGCACCAGGCCGGCGCCGGCGAGCTGGCGCTCGAGCGCCGTGCGCTGCGCGAAGGGCCGCGGCGCGTAGTAGCCGGGCCGGTAGACGACGCGCATGCCGCGGTCGTTCTTGAGCTTCACCCGCAGCGGGTGGTACTTGCCGTCGGAGGGCAGGCCCTCGGGCTGGAACGAGAGGATGTAGGTGACGCTCGTCCGCTTGAGCAGGCTCTGCATCTGCGCCCCGAGGTCGTTGGTGTTCTGGTAGAGCTCGCCGCCCGTCTCGTGGGCCATCACGAAGAGGCTGTCCTTGCCGCCCGCGTGGCGCGGCGACTGGTCGCCGCCGGCCGCCAGGCCGCCGATGTCGACGCTCTCGATGGCGCAGTCGGCGCGCCGGAACTCGTCGAGCATGCGGGTCAGCTCGCTGGAGGTCTTGGTGTCGCCGAAGCGCTCCTCGGAGTTGATCTTCCACAGCTCGCCGGAGGCGGCGGCGGCGTGGGTGTCCTCGGCCGCCTGCTGGTCGGTCGAGCCCTGGATGACCGAGCTGTCGAAGCCCTGCGAGAGGTAGACGACGTACTTGCGGCCCTGCACGCTGCCCAGCACCCTCGCCAGGTCGGCGAGCGAGCGGGTCAGCGAGGTGATGTCTCTCTTCTGCGCCTCGAGCCCGGCGCGGGCCTCGACCTTCGCCATCTCCTTGAGGTTGTCGACGAAGGCCTGCTCGCGGTCGTTCCTCGCCGTCGTCTGCTGCTGGCCGCCGGAGTCCGCCCGCGGCGAGACGATGAGGCCCAGCGGATCGGGGTTGCGGTCGGTGAGCTTCGGCAGGCCGAGGGTGTCGATGGCGTACTCGACCTGCCGCCGGTCGGGGCTGAAACCCAGCACCAGCTTGGGCCCGCCGGAGGTGCTGTAGGTCGCCACCGCCACCAGGTCGCTGCGCTGGATGTCCTCCTTGATCATCCGGTGCGCCGCCTCGCGCGCCCGGGCGATGGCGGAGGGCTCGGAGAAGGAGAGGTCGAAGAGGAGCATGAAGTGGCGGCGGCCGGCGATCGGCACCGCCGCCGGCCCCGCTGCCGCGCCCTTGCCTTGCCTGGCGGCGGCCGGCGGCGCCGCCAGGTCGACGACCTCGAAGCCGTTGATCTTCTGCTCCTTGCGGCCGTCGTAGACCTCGAAGTCGGCGGCGGTGAGCCCGCGCACCGGCTCGTCGCCCCGCACGACGGTCACCGGAACCTCGACGGCGACGACCGAGGTCGTCTCGTCGAAGCTGTCGCGGCCGGCTCCGGCTGCGGCTCCGGCCACGCCTCCGGCAACGCCAAGGGCGAGGACCGCGGTCAGCAGGGTGAGGGGGAGCTTCGACGTGCGAGCCGTTGCCGAACCGGGCGCTGCCATCGCGGACATGGGGTGATCCTCCGCCGGCATTCTACGCCCCGGCGGCGGACAGGGGGGTGCCGCCGGACTGTTTCAGCGCACCGCGAAAGGCACCGAGTTGGCGCGCTGGCTGCCCGTCCTGGGATCCCGCACCGCGACGCGCAGCACGTAGTCGCCGGCGGGCAGGCCGGTGGGCTCGAAGGTGGCGAGCAGCTTGTCGACCCCGGCGATCCCGGTGGCCGTGCGCTCGACGCCCGAGAGCAGGCCGCCGGCGAGCGGCCGGCCGGCGGCGTCGAGCACCTGGGAGCCGATGTGGAGGTCGCCCGGGCCGAGGTTGTAGGCCACCAGGCAGAGCCGCGCCTTCTCGGCCGGCGCCAGCGCCGGCTTGGCCTCGGGCACGTAGGGCTCGCCCTTGACGGTGAAGGGGTAGACCACCGACTCCGCGCGCGCCCCCTCGCGCGGCCGCTCGCGCACCAGCAGCCAGCGGCCGGGCGCCTGGAAGAAGAGCGGCGGCAGGAGCTCCGGGGCCGCCTGCTCCCACGCCGGCACCTCGACGGGCGTCGAGGCGACGCCGGCGCGGCCGTCGGCGCGGTTCCTCACCAGCACGCGCACCCGGTAGCGGCCGGGCGCGAGCTCGAGGTGGCCGTAGTACTTGAGGCCGCCCTCGGCGAGGAGCTTGCCGGCCTTGCCGAGGTCGAGGCCGACCACCTGGCTGAAGTAGTCCCTCATCTCGCCCCGCTCGTCGCTCACGTAGGCGTAGATCTCGAGGCCGAGGGTGCCGTTCTCCGCCTGGCCGGCGAGCAGGCTCTTGCCGCCGACCTCGACGATCACCGGCACGTAGGCGGGGCCGGCGCCGGTGCGGAAGGGCGCCACCAGCAGGCTGAGGTCGAGGTCGTGGCGCGGCGTCACCGCGGCGATGCCGTCGCCGGCGAGGAGGTTCTTCTCCAGCGGGTCGAGCTCGCGGAACGGGCGCGGCGCGAAGTAGCCGGCGCGGTAGGAGAGGTGGGCGCCCGAGGGCAGGTTGGCCTTCACCCGCAGGCGGTGGTAGGCGCCGTCGGCCTTGAGGTCGGAGCGCTCGAAGCTCAGCAGGTAGGTGACGCTGCTGCGCTCGAGGACGTGGCCGAGCTGCTCGCGCAGGTTGTTGGTGTCCTTGAACAGCTCGCCGCCGGTCTCGTTGGCGAGGTAGAACAGCGAGTCCTCGCCGGAGCGGCGCTGCGCCTCGGCGTTGACGTCGTTGCCGCTGCCGATGCCGCCGCTGGTGCGCAGGCCGCCGATGTCGACCGCCTCGATGACGCAGTCGGCGCGCCGGAACCGCTCGAGCATGGCCTTGACCGCGCTCTGCACCTCGGTCGAGCCGAAGCGGTTGTCGTTGTCGACGAAGTGGAGCGCGTTCTGCTCGATGTCGAGCTGCTCCTCCTGGGTCTCGGCCCGGCTCGCCTCGTCGGTGGGATCGCGGCCGAGGAGGAGACGGCTGTCGAAGCCCTCGGAGAAGAGGACGACGTGCTTGCGGCCCGGCACGGAGTCGAGCGCGCGGGCGAGGTCGCCCATGGAGCGGGTGTAGGCCTTGATCTGCGACGTCTCGTAGCCCTTCTGCAGCTTGTCCGCCTGCTTCGAGATCGCCTTGAGCGAGTCGAGGAGCGCCGACTCGGCGTTCGTGCGGGCGCTCGCCAGGTCCTGCTGGCCGTTCCCCTGGCCGACGCCGCTGCTCTGCTCGACGAAGGCGTGCGGCGTATCGATGAGGAAGTGCAGCGGATCGACCCGCGGCAGGGCCTCGCCCGGGCGGCGCTGGCCCAGGGTGTCGATGCCGCGCGCCAGCTGCGCGCGATCGGGGGTGAAGGTCACCACCAGGCGCGGACCGGTCTCCAGCGTGTAGGTGGCGACCGCCGCGAGGTCGGTCGGCCGCAGGGAATGGAGCATGAAGTCGCGGGCGGCGACGCGCGCCTTGAGCACCGAGGTGGGGCTCGAGAAGGAGAGGTCGAAGAGCAGCAGGAAGCGGCGGCGGGCGGGCGACGGCAGCTCGCCGGCGCGGGGCGGCGCGACGGGGGGAGCATCGGCGACAGGGGCGGGCTCGAGGACGTCGAGGTCGACGACGTCGAAGCCGGTCAAGGTCTGCCGGCGCCCCTCGTCGTAGACCTCGAAGTCGGCGGCCTTGAGGCCGCGCAGGGGCCGGCCGTCGCGGCTGCTGACGTTGACCGGCACCTCGACGGCGACGACCTGCGAGGTCCCTTCGAAGCGCGGCGCCGCCGGCTGCCGGGGGGGAGCCGCGGCGGCGAGGAGGAGGGGGGAGAGCGCCAGCGGCAGGCAGATGCGGAGCGCTGCTCTGGGCCTCGTCATGGCTCTCCCCCTCGACGGGTTAGTGCGGTGGAGGAGCCCGGAGGTTCCCGATGCCGGCGCGTCAGTCACGTCAAGCGTCACATTCCCAGCTTCACATTCCCAGCTTCACATTCCCAGCAACCGGGCGAACTGGCGAGCCTCGACGCTGGTGGCGTCGAGCTTGAGCGCCCGCTCCAGGTGGTGACGGGCCTTCTCGGTGTCGCCCAGCGCCAAGTATACCTTGACGAATCCGAGGTGGACCTCGGGGAGCTCGGTGTCCAGGCGCAGGGCGCGCGCCATGTAGTCGAGCGCCTTGCGGGGGTCGCCGTCGGCGAGCGCCACCTCCCCTTCGTAGACGAAGAAGTAGGGATTGGTGGTGTTCTCGCTCTCGATCTTGGAGAGGATCTGCTTGGCCTCGGCCGCCCGCCCGAGCTGCTGGTAGGCGCGCGCCTGGTTGGTGAGGATCTGGGGGTTGCCCGGGCTCGCCTTGAGGCCGCGCTCGTAGACCTCGAGCGCGCGGTCGAGCTGGCCGCGGCGGGCGTAGCAGACGCCCAGGTTGTTGAGCCCCTTGTCGAAGGCGGGGGCGATCTCGGTGGCGATCTCGATCTGCGCCTGGGCGCGGTCGAGCTCGCCGGCGAGGAGCGCCTCGGCCCCCAGGTTGTTGTAGTAGTGGGCGGCCGCGGTGAGGTCGTCGATCGGCTTGAAGGTCTTGTAGGACTTCGGCTTGTAGGGCAGGAAATCGTAGGTCGCCAGCATGCCGTTGACGTAGAGGCCGGCCACGATGTGGCCCTGGGAGATCACCGTGTTCTCCTTGCGGTTCCATTTCTGCAGGTCGGTGACCTCGACGTAGAACGGGCTGAGGCGCCGCTCGCGCGCGATCCCCACGAAGAGGTTGACGAAGGACAGGCAGTTGCCGCGCCGGGTGGCGAAGGTCTCGACGGCGTCGTGCGTCGGCGCCATCGAGTAGCGCAGGTCGAGGCGGTGGAAGATGTAGTCGAGGATGACCTCGACGCGCCGGTCCTCCTGGGACTCGGAGGGGATCTCGCGCTCGATGCGCTGGCGCACGGCGCCGTCGAGCGCGAAGGGCACGTCGATCGCCGCCGCCCGCTCCGGCCCCACCCG
>DATBQN010000442.1:0-4303 GCA_036560825.1 Thermoanaerobaculia bacterium | reverse complement strand
CACTCCGTCGGGCAGCTTCCAGGGAAGCCGGGGGCGGCACGGCCGTCCCCGGAGGGTCTCCCAATTCTCTCGCCGGGTTACGTGGGGGTTACGCAGAGCTGCGCGAGCCCTTCCGCACCACCTAGGCGAGAAACACTAAGTCTTTCAGCGGGAAGGGTTTAAGTCTGGCACCGATGTCGGGGGTCGAACCCGAGACCTCCTGATCCACAGTCAGGCGCTCTACCACTGAGCTACATCGGCGGACGAACGACGAGCGGGAGCTCGATCGCGAGCGACGAATGGTATCGCCGCCCGACAGGGGATGTCAAAACGGCGCGGTCAGACCGCTAACAGCAGGTGGGAGCCGAAGCGGTGCCCGTCGTCCGTCCAGGTGTGCTCCAGACGGAAGCGGGTGGCGGCGGCCAGCGCGGCGACCTGCTCGGGCGAGAACTTGAAGGAGCTCTCGGTCCAGATGGTCTCGCCCTCGAGCAGGTCGATGGTGAGGTCGAGGCCGGCGATGCGCGCCCGCTGGGCGGTGCGGCTCTCGAGGTGCATCTCGATCCGATGGTCGAGCTCGTCGTAGCGCGCCAGATGGCGGAAGGCGCGGAGATCGAAGTCGCCGCCCAGCTCGCGGTTGATGCGCAGGAGGATGTTGAGGTTGAAGGCCGCGGTCACCCCGAGGGCGTCGTCGTAGGCCGGGATGAGCTCGGAGAGCGGCTTGCGCAGGTCGGTGCCGAGCAGGAAGCCGTCGCCCGGCGCGAGCGTCGCGCGCACTTCGCGGAGGAGCGCGGCCTGGCCGTCGGCGTCGAGGTTGCCGAGGGTCGAGCCGAGGAAGAGGATGAGCGTCCGCCGGTCGCCGGCGGCCTCGGCGCCGTCGATCCCGGGCTCCGGGTCCGCCGGCGAGCGCAGGTCGACGGCGAGCGCCGCCAGCGCGTCGTGGTAGTCGGCGACGTAGCCGGTGATCGAGAGCCCCGGAAACTCGGCCGTGAGATCCTCGCCGCTCCGCGCCAGCGCCGACTCCGCGACATCGATCGGCAGGTACTCCAGGGTCTCCTGCCGCGCCAGGAGCGCGGCGATGAGGAGGCGGGTCTTGCGCGCGTCGCCGCTCCCCAGCTCGACCAGCCGGACCGGGCCGGGGACCGCCGCGGCGATCTCGCCCGCGTGAGCGGTGAGCACCGCGGTCTCGGCGCGGGTCACGTAGTACTCCGGGAGGACGGTGATCGCCTCGAAGAGGCGCGAGCCGAGCTCGTCGTAGAAGTACTTGGCGAGGAGAAATTTCGGGGTGGCGCTCAAGCCCCGGCGGACGTCGTCCGCGAAGCTGGCGCGGCCGGACCCGGCGAGCCGGCGGAGCGTGAATCGCGGCTCCGCGGGAGATGCGAGCGCCGAACCATCCTGCCGCCGCGAGAGCAGGGGCGCCTGCTGGCAGCGCGGCGGCGCCGTCAACCGCCGCCTCCCGCACGCTCGCCCGGTGCGGATTGCAGCAGGCTCGCCTCCGGAGGGATCCCGAGCAACCGGCGGGCGAGCGCGGCCGGCATCTCGCGGCCGGTCATCAACCGGAACTGCCCGAGCGCCTGGGACAGCAGGACCTCCCTTCCCCCCACGACCTGCACCCCGCGCGCCGCCGCCGCCGCGAGCAGGCGGGTCGGCCCGGCCCGGTCGGCATCGTACACCAGGTCGATGACGACCGCCCCCGGCCGCAGCGCGTCGACGGCAAAGGGCAGCGGGTCCTGCGGGTCGCGGCCGAGCGAGGTGGCGTTGACGAGGATATCGAAGGGCGCGGAGGCGAAGCGCGCGAGGGACAGGAACGGGAGACGGAGGTCCGCCGCCGCCTGCTCGCCGCGCCCGGGCGTGCGGTTGACGAGCGTCACCTTCGCCCCCGCCTGGGCGAGACCGAGGGCCGCCGAGCGCCCGGCGCCGCCGGCTCCGACGACCGCCGCCCGCAGCCCGGCGGGCTCGATGCCGCGCGCGCGCAGCGGCAGCACCACCCCCTCGGGATCGGTCGATTCCGCCTCCCAGACGCCCTCGCGAAGGACCAGGGTGTTGGCGGCGCCGATGCGGCCGGCGCGCGGGCTCTCGGCCCCCGCCACGGCGAGCGCCGCCGCCTTGAACGGCGAGGTGACCGAGAGCCCGCGAAGCGGCAGCCCGAGGGTCTCCAGCACCCCGCTCTCCACCACCTCGAGCCAGAAATCGCCGAAGGAGGCGGTGTGGAAGGGCAGATAGAGCGCCGGGAGACCCAGCGCGCGGTAGGCGCCGTTGTGGAGGCGCGGGGAGAGCGAGTGGGCGACCGGGTCGCCGACGATCCCGTAGAGCGCCGTCACCGGAGGCAGATCCGGCAGGCCGTAGTCGTCGACCAGGCGGGCGAGCGGGATCTGGCCGGGCGCGCCGGCCCGCGCGTCGCCGGCCATCGCGCCGTAGACGATCGGAGCCCCGAGCCGGGGGGCGACGAGGCGCGTCCAGGCGCCCGCCGGGCCGGAGGCGAACGCGGCGACGTCCTCCCGCCGCAGCGCCTGGAGGAAGAGGAGCGGCGCCAGCTCCTCGCCCGGCTGGGCCGCGCCCGGCACCAGCTTGTAGAGGCGGGCGGGGACGGCCGCCATGCGCGCGAAGCGGGCGGCGAGCCCTCCCGGGTCGGTCGCCGGACCGTGCCAGGAGACGATCCGCCGCTCGGGGGGGATCGCGGCGAGGAGCTCGGGGGCGAGGTCGCGCTCGGCTTCGAGGTCGACGAGGTCGAAGGCCGGCGCGGCCTCCAGGATGCGGCGGCGGCGGCGCTCGGGCGAGCCGTCGAAGGCGCCGCCTTCGGCGCGGCTGCGCAGGGTGAAGAGGAGGGGCCTGCCGGGAAGGCGCCGGCGGAGCTCGGCCGGATCGAGGTCCGGGGCGAGATCGGCCCGCGCCTCGAGCCAGGCGGCCGCCGCGAGTCCGCCGAGCTCCCCATCCGCTGGCATGCAGGTGAGTGTGGCGACGAGCGTGGCGCGAGTGGGAGGGGCCGGATCGGTCATCTGCGAGGCCTGTTCAGCGCCGGCGTGAAGTATATCCGCCGGGGACGAGCGGCTCGGTTCGCCGCCCACCCTCGTGCTAGCATCCCCCGCGATCTGGCCAGGCTTTCCAATAGGAGCGGGCTCTCCAATAGGAGCGGGGAAGGATGAGCGACGGCGCGCGCGAGACTCTCGACATCGACGTCCTGTTCGTGGGCGCCGGGCCCGCCAGCCTGGCCGGGGCGTATCACCTGGCGCGGCTCCTGCGCGAGCACAACGCCGCCGCGAGCCCGAAGCTCGAGGTCTCGATCGCCGTCCTCGAGAAGGGCAAGGACATCGCGAGCCACGCGCTCTCCGGCGCCGTCGTCGATCCGCGCGCCTTCCAGGAGCTCTTCCCCGACGACTGGCGCCAGGCGCCGTTCGAGGGCAAGGTCGAGGACGAGGAGCTCCTCTTCCTCACCGCCAGGCGCTCGCTCTCGCTGCCCATCCCGCCGCCGCTCGAGAACGAGGGCAACTACGTCGCCTCGCTGGGGAAGCTGCTGCGCTGGATGCTCCCCAAGCTGGAGGCCGAGGGGGTCGACGTCTTCTTCGAGTTCCCCGCCGCCGAGGCGCTGGTCGAAGGCGAGCGAGTGGTCGGCGTGCGCACCGCCGACCGCGGGGTCGGCAAGGACGGCAAGCGCAAGGCCAACTACGAGCCCGGCGTCGACGTGCGGAGCCAGGTCGTCGTCCTCGGCGAGGGGCCGCGCGGCACGATCGCGAAGCAGCTCGAGGCCCGCTTCGATCTCGACCGCGGCAGGAATCCGCAGGTCTATTCGATCGGCATCAAGGAGATCTGGGACCTCCCCGCCGGGCGCGTCGAGCCCGGCTCGGTCACCCACACCCTCGCCTGGCCGCTCGGCCGCGAGAACTTCGGCGGCGGCTTCCTCTACGGGATGGGGGGCGACCAGCTGGTGGTCGGACTGGTCGCCGGGCTCGACTACCGGAACCCGCTCTTCGACCCGCACCTCGAATTCCAGCGCCTGAAGACGCACCCGGCGATCGCCCCGCGCCTGGCGGGCGGCACCATGGCCTTCTACGGCGCCAAGGCGATCCCCGAGGGCGGCTGGTGGTCGATGCCGCGCCTGGCGGGCGACGGCTTCCTTTTGATCGGCGACTCGGCGGGCATGCTCAACAGCCAGCGCCTCAAGGGGATCCATCTCGCGATGAAGTCCGGCATGCTCGCCGCGGAGACCATCTTCGAGGCCCTCCGCGACGGCGGCGCGACGGCCGAGCGCCTGGCGCGGTACACCGCGAAGGTTGAGGAGAGCTGGATCAAGGACGAGCTCTGGGCGGTGCGCAACTTCCACCAGGCGTTC
>DATBQN010000441.1:0-2490 GCA_036560825.1 Thermoanaerobaculia bacterium | reverse complement strand
GACCTCCGGGGAGATCGACGTCCGGCGCGCTCAGCGGCCAGCGGCGGCCGGTTGGCCGAGGAACTCCTCGAGGGTCGAGACGAAGGCGTCCGGCTCCTCGAAGAAGGGCAGGTGGCCGCTCGTCTCGAAGACGACGAAGCGCGAGCCGGCGATGGCGCGGTGGATCTTGTAGGCGGTCGAGGGAGCGACGTTGGCGTCGAAGCGGCCGGAGAGTACGAGCGCCGGCAGGCGGAGCTTCCCGAGCTCGGGGTTGAGATCGAACTTGGCGAGGTCGGCGTTCAGCGCCTGGTTGATCTCCAGGCTGTACTTGAAGCCCGCGGAGGCGGCGAGGAAGGCGTCGCGCTTCGCCGGCGAGACGAAGAGCATCGCCATGTACTCCTTGAGGCTCGCCGCGGACGCCGCGCGGTCCCCCAGCGTCTCGGCGAAGCCGAGCGCCTCCTGGCGGGCGACGCCCTCGGGGAAGACGTCCTTGAAGAGGAAGGCGGTGTCCGACCACTTCGGCGCCGCCGAGTCGCAGAGCACCAGGTGGGCGATGCGGTCGGCGTGGCGCGCCGCGTAGGCCATGGCGAGGTAGCCGCCCCAGGAGTGGCCGAGCAGGTCGATGCGCGGCGCCCCGAGGTGGGCGCGCACCGCCTCGAGGTCCTCGATCTGGTCGGCGAGCGTGCACGACTGACCGTGGGCCAGGGCCGGCGAGCGGCCGTTGCCGCGCTGGTCGTAGAAGACCACCGGACGGCGCCGCGCCAGGCGGTCCCAGGCGTCGGAGACGTGCAGGTAGGAGTGATCGAAACCGGGGCCGCCGTTGACCACGACGAGCGGCACGCCCGCCCGCTCGCCGCGGACCTCGACGTAGAGCATCGCCCCGGGCGCCTTGACCAGCGTCCCGTGCTCGCCGGCGGGATCGCTCCCCGCGGCCGCCAGCCGGGCGAGGCCGCAGGCGGCCGCCAGCAGCACGGTCAGGGCCGATGCCGCGAGAGCCCACAGCGCGCGTTGCCGTCTCGTCATCGCGGTCGCCTCCTCCGATTCAAGCTCGATTCGACGCAGCGCGAAGGATACTAGAACACGAACATCCCGATCGCGGCGCCGAACATGAGGAGCACCGTCACCGCGACGACCGTGCGGCCGAGGGCCGAGCTCGGCTGGCCCTTCATCAGCTTGCGGTCGGTGGCGACGACCAGGATGCCGACGAGGAGGAACGGCGCCAGCAGGCCGTTGACGACGGCGGACCAGAAGAGGGCGCGGATGGGGTTGATGTTGGCGAGGTCGAAGGCGATGCCGGCGGCCGTCGAGAGCAGGACGACGAAGTAGAAGCCGCGCGCCGAGGCGACCTTCTCGTCGAGGCCCTCGCGCCAGCGAAAGGTCTCGGCGAAGGCGTAGGCCGCTGAGCCGGCAAGGGTGGGGATGGCAAGGCAGCCGACCCCGAGGATGCCCAGCGTGTAGAGCGTCGCCGCGAGGTGGCCGGCGAGCGGGCGGAGGGCCTCGGCCGCCTGGCGCGAGGTCTCGATCTTCATCAGGCCGTGGGTGTGCAGGGTGAGCGCGGTGGTCAGGATGACGAAGAACATGACCAGGTTGGAGGCGAAGGTGCCGACTCCCACGTCGAGCTTGCGGTCGGCGATCTCGCGCCGGGTCGCCCCCTCGCGCTGGATGAGCATCCGCCGCCCCTTCGACTTCTCCTCCTCGACCTCCTGCGAAGCCTGCCAGAAGAAGAGATAGGGGCTGATCGTGGTGCCGAGGATGGCGACCAGCGTCGCCCACGCCTCGCTCCCGCGCGGGAGCGAAGGCAGGAAGGCGTCGCGGAGCACCGCTGCCCAGTGCGGGTGGACCAGGAAGGCGGTAATCACGTAGGCGAAGAGCGACAGCGCCAGCCACTTGAGGGTCGAGGCGATCTGGTAATAGCGGAGGCGGACGGTGGCGACGGCGATGGCGACGCCCAGGATGACCACGAAGTAGTGCGAGTTGATGCCGGTGAGCATCTCGGCGGCGTCGGCCATGCCGGAGAGATCGGCGCCGATGTTGAGCACGTTGGCGGCGAGGAGGGCGGCGCAGACGGCGACCAGGAGCGGTTTGGGGAAGCGCTTGCCGAGGGCCCCGGCGAGCCCCTCGCCGGTGACCATGCCGATGCGCGCGCAGGTCATCTGCACCGCCGCCATGAGCGGCCAGGTGAGGACCGCCGTCCACAGCAGGCTGGTGCCGAGCTGCGCCCCGGCGATCGAGTAGGTGGCGATGCCCGACGGATCGTCGTCCGCCGCCCCGGTGATGACGCCGGGACCCAGGGTGGAGAGGAAGCGCCTCAGCCCCGTCTTTTTCGCGATCATTGGGGTCTCCGCTCGAGCCCGCCGGCGGGGGCGCCACGCTGGCGGGCGGAGTGTAGCAGCGGAACAGCGCTGCCGGACGCGGGCGAGGAGGCCTGCTCAGCGCAGGCGCCGCAGGGTGAGCGCCACGCCGAGGAAGCAGAGCGCGGCGAGCGGGCCGGCGATCATCGGCCACGCCACC